>CAZGLR010000035.1:0-1715 GCA_964526635.1 uncultured Ignavibacteriales bacterium
GGAAACCGAGCATGTTTATAGCTTCGCCATCAGTGCTGTCACGGGAGATACATATGAATCAACAGCCTCGATACCCTATCAGGTTACGCCGGCCCGTCCGCATCCGCCGGAAATGGTGACGGTCGCGCTCGATTCGGTGACGCCGGTTATTTCGTGGGAGCCATATGATGATACCGCTTCTCAGTACTATTTGGTGTATCGCGGCAGCGATGATACTGAACCGGAATTGATTGATTCCACCAGCGCCCGTTTTTATCGTGACCCGACGACTATAACCGGCCGCATCTATACCTATCAAATTACTGCCAAAAATGAGTTGGGCCTGGAATCGATGCCCGGGAATCCGGTCGAGGTATTGCCGTTGCCACGGGATAAAGGCCTGTTGTATATCAATCGCAACGGCGATGACATGATTAACCAGATCGCTTTTCACCCGGAAAATATCGACCTTGTTTTTGGTTACATTTCACGATTGACGACTGCCACCTTACTTGATAATCCGACCGCTCCAGTCGCATTGACAACGCTGGGCGATTACAATACGATAGTAATTGACGCCACCTCGCGCAATGCCCGTATGTGGACGACAGTAAATATAGCGACCCTGGCTACTTATATGAAATTTGGCGGCAGGGTTCTGTTTATGCTGCTGAATGCCAATGGTGTCGATGTCGGCGGCGGCTGTCCCCGTCGTTATGTGTATGGACCGGGATCATTTCAATATGATCTCCTCAAGCTCGATAGCGTTGTGGTCAACAATCTTCAGCCGGATTATGTCACCCAGACAATTCCAGGGGATTTGACCGGCGCCCTCGCGATTTCACCTGAATACCCTGATCTTATTGTTGATCCATCGAAATTCGAGGGACCCCTGTTTGATGTCACCGGTGGTTTGCCGATGTCAGGGTATTTATACCCGCGCGACAGTGTCGAGGTCATATACAGGTATCAGTCGACTAATTCCGATACGATCAATCATGAGCAAATCAACGGCATCAGGTATCCGGGCAATGATTATCGTTTTGTCCTGCTTAATTTTTCTCCGGCTATGATGCAGGAAAAATCAGCTTTGGCCGCCATCCGTCAAGCCCTCAGTGATATTGGTGTCGACATGGCTTGCGGCGATGTCAATGGCGATGGTACCGCCAATCATGGCGATGTCGTGACGATCATAAATTTCCTGTACAAAGATGGTCCGCTGCCGGCGGATATGCCTCATGCCGATATGAATTGCGACGGGGTAGTTGACATGGGTGACATTGTCGGTCTGATCAATTATTTCTTTTCAACCACTTCGCCGCTTGCTTGTTGTCAGGAATAAGCGGCTGTTTTACAACCGTTTATATAGTTAAACATTTGCTTTGCTGATTCGTCTCATCTGCAGTGCAGGAATGAACCGCCTCATTTTATGCCACTCCCGGCCGAGACGATCCGTAGCTGGCACAGCTCGCCGGGAGTAGCCGCCAGTAAGAAACACCGGGAAGAACCCCCTTGAAACCGTATACTACTATACTGGCAGCCGTGTATGGAATAGTCTTTATGGCCGCACCCGGGGATGGAATGCATGCATACCCGATTATATAAACGCGCACAATGGATTGTGTTGATCTGCATCTACCTGATGTTGAATCAGGCGATCCTTCGTTCACGAAGTGAAGTGACCGGCGGTGATACTCAACAAAGAATGCAGAAAAACAACATTGCTTCACAACTGC
>CAZGLR010000035.1:1725-5875 GCA_964526635.1 uncultured Ignavibacteriales bacterium
GCGTCTTCCGCCCGATGAACTGCGCCATTTTTCAGTTCATGATGCCGGCGTTTTTTATCTGCCGTTTTATGATATCAATGTTTCCAATGGCTTCGCCGGCCAGAGTCCGATCGATCCGGAAACGGGGGAACCGATCCCCGGTTCCCGCTATCCTCGCGGCAGTGATCAGAATTATATCTGGGGCGGCGGCTTGTGGGTATCGGGTATTGTCAATGACGATACCTTGACGACTGTGGCTACCGATGGTCTGGCGTTTTCGAATGAAATATTGGCCGAAGATGAAATCCGGGGCGGAACAATCCGCACCGGGAATTATGCCGATGATGAGTTTGTCACAACAGTACACGATTTCGGCGAGGGTAACTTTGGTTCCGGGCATCGACCGCTTAATATCTCTATCCGCCAGACCACCAGGAGTTGGGCCGATACTCTCTACGATGATTTTGTCATTATCGATTACACTGTCATTAACAATAGCTCGCAGGTAATCGCGGATGCCTGGGCCGGTTTTTATGTTGATCCCGATATTTACACTATGGCCGGTCAAGCCAACGGCTATTCCGATGATATTGTTGGATGCCTGGATACATTATTGTACGATTCGGATCCATCGAGCCAGACTATTATTGCTTATGCGCTCGACAATGACGGCGATCCTGAGGGCGGTGCGTGGGATGAACAGTCGATTCGCGGGGCGGTCTCAATGCGACTTCTCTATACCAGCTTCGAGCGCGAGCGGGTGAATTTCAACTGGTGGTTTCAAACCAATCTGAACGGCACCGATTTCGGACCGCGCCAGCTGGATCCAAATGGTCTCCGGTATTTCGAGGGTGACCGTCTGGGGACGCCGGTAAACGACAGTGACAAGTATTTTATCATGTCCTACCCGGAAGTGGATTATAACTCGATTGAGGTGGGGATATATGATTCTGCAACCGGATGGTTTCGCCCATCGCCGGAAATTCTCCCGGTGATAGCATCGGGGCGAGATGTCCGATGGCTCCTCTCATTCGGATCATTTGATCTGGCTCCGGGAGATTCCGTACGGTTCGCGATTGCGTATGTGGCGGCGGAAAACGTACACACCGAACCGAGAAACTGGGCCGATGTATTCGACTGGCAAAGCCCCCAGGCCTTTGCAGCCACCCTGAATTTCAATGAATTAATGCGGCATCATCGACGGGCTGATTCGGTGTATGCCAGCGAGTATATGCTGCCGGTTCCGGGGCCGCCGCAGGGGATATTTATCACTGAATACGATGATTCACTGGTCGGACTAAGCTGGAAGAAATCCGGCCGGCCGGATGTCGCGGGCTATTTTTTGAACGTCCGCGACACGGCGATTGATACCCTCTGGCATCACAGCCAGCCCTCTCCGATTAATGACACAAGTATTGTATTTCGGGTGCCGGAACCGCAGCATTTTTATCAATTTGCGGTCAGTCTGGTTGACGCCCTTGGCCGCAAATCGCTGCCATCATTGCCGGAAGCACTTATCCCGGCTCGGCCGCACCCGCCGAACAATCTGGAAGTAAGTCTGGACTCGCTGACGCCGGTGTTGACCTGGGTACCATATGATGAGTTCGACAGCGAATACTTTGTCGTGTACCGGGCTGAGGATGATCATGTTTTTGAACCGTATGATTCCACAGTAATTTTGTTTTATCGGGATAATTATACGAAGTCAGGAATCCGGTATCGTTATTATGTGACTGCAAAGAACTCCGATGGTCTGGAATCGCTTCCCGGTGATACGGCTCTGGCGATCCCCATGGCTTGGGACCGGGGTCTTCTTTATATCAATCGCAATGATAGCGGCATGAGCAATCAAATAGCGTATCATCCGGATAATAATATGCGACTTTACAATTACATCGGGGGATTGACCAGGACAACTTTCCTGCATGCCATTGCCGACCCTGTGGGGCTCGAAACCTTATCTCATTATCGGGCGATCGTGTGCGATGTCAGTTCCCGCAACGCCCGTCTCTGGTTGCCTGATTTAGATGATTTATCGGCGTATTTACAATATGGTGGCCGGGCAGTATTTATTCTTCTCTCGGTGTCGGCAAACAGTATTGGAATCGGACCAGCGACGGTACATCGGTATGGTCCGGGGTCATTTTTTCATGATGTGCTTAAAATTGACAGCAGCGTTACCAATAATCTCAAGCTGAATTACATCGATACAACCGCGTTGGGTGATATGGTTGAAGCCGTCCCGCAGGTTATACAGTATCCATCACTAACCCCAAATCCGGCCTATTACGGGGGACCGTTGTTCAGGGTTGTCGATGGTTTGCCGATGTCAGGGTATTTATTCCCGCAAGATGACGTTGATGTGATATACCGCTATCAGTCGCTTAA
Source organism: uncultured Ignavibacteriales bacterium (assembly GCA_964526635.1). Taxonomy (GTDB): domain Bacteria; phylum Zixibacteria; class MSB-5A5; order GN15; family JAAZOE01; genus CAZGLR01. The sequence goes on from CAZGLR010000035.1 coordinate 4,093, forward strand.
TCCCGATTCTGTTACTAATGATCAGGTCAACGGTATCAGGTATATTGGACAGGACTATTCGTTTGTTTTGCTTAATTTTTCGCTGCCCATGATGTCCGACCCGGGAGCGATGATTGCATTGCAGCGGGCTTTTGAAGATATTGGCATCGAGATGACCTGTGGCGATGTAACCGGTGATGGCATCACCAATCATGGCGACATTGTCATGCTAATCAATTATCTATACCGTAATGGCGCGACGCCGCCATATCTTGAATATGGTGATGTCACCTGTGATGATGTCACCGATTTGGGCGATATCGTGGCCCTGGTCAACTTCCTGTTTAAGCGGGGATCGCAACTGAACTGCTGCTATTTCTGGCCCGATTAATCACACAGAGTGATATAGGAAGAACCTACCGCTACTATACCCTCGACAGCCAGTGATTGCGCGGCCCGACGGACATCCTCGATATCCCTGTCAAGCGCCCCGGCGATTGTCGTCAGGGCCACGCGCCTGTGAGTTGTCAAACGGCGAATTATTTCACCGCGGATCTGGCGTAGTGAGCCTTCGAATGGTGATTGTTTTGAAACAGGCGGGATGGCCGCTAACGACTTGGGGAGAGCCAGGCGGCTGTAGTCCATGAGAGCGTTGTGCCAGTCCCGGGCACGGCCCCGGGGCAGTAGGCGCGATGCAATTTCCTCGAGTTTTGAAGATGAGATTTCAGGCGATAAGTCGAGTTCATGAATGAGGACGCGACGGATATTGGTATCAATGGTTATGAGGTTTTTGTTGAAAGCGAAGATAAGAATCGCCCGCGAGGTATAGGGTCCGATGCCGGGAAGCCGCCTCAACTCCTCCGGCGTTTCCGGAAGCCTGCCATCGTAATCCCGGCAGATTATGCGGGCCATCTTGTTAAGGTACACGGCTCGACGGTTGTATCCGAGTCCGGACCATGCGGTCAACAGTTCGCGCCGCGAAGCCGTGGCAAGGTCTTTCCATGATGGCCACCGACTGATCCAGGCAAGATATTTATCAATAACCCGTTCGACTTGTGTTTGCTGGAGCATAATTTCGGCTACGGCGATTTTGTAGGGATCATCGGTTTTACGGAAGGGTAGATCACGGCTATATCTGCGGTAAAAGCGCCATATTTTTCGTCGGAACGCCGCAATTTCCTCTTTTTTTAGCAAATCAGCCATTTCCCAATTTTACTATCGAGCATAAACCAGGCTAAACGCATTGATGGCAAAACACTGATCACCAGCTCATCTAAAAACATAACATCAAATATAGTAATAATATAGCAGGTCAGCTCAGAAAAAATAGAAAATATTTGCTTGATTATCCGACAAAAACATTGTATAAACTAACTAGTTAGTTTAACTAACCAGTTAGTTTAACTAATTGGTTAGTTGGGATGTGATAAAGTGTTTGTAAGAATCAACTTTTACTGTGATATCTTCAATGAATTGTCTGATTGAAAAAGCAGCGTTGCACAGTAGGCGGGCAATGAGGCCTGGATGTGCGGTACAGATTTGATAATTAACACTCAGTTGGCAGATAGAATTAACCAACTGGTTGGTTGATCTTCGACAGGCTAAGTGGCGATGCTCCGGTAACCAGTTTTTCCTCTATGATTTAGAGTTTTTTTTGAAGAAGGAGGCAACAATCCAGCCCCGGCAACTATTAACTAACTGGTTAGTTAGTTTTTTGACAGAAAAACCTGAGGGTCCCGGCTCGATGATAATTTGACTATATCATCAATGTCTTTTTTGACCAAATACAGAGGATGTGGTTTTG
>CAZGLR010000035.1:5975-27646 GCA_964526635.1 uncultured Ignavibacteriales bacterium
TTTATCTCTGCGCGAAGACATTCGATTGCCAAAACAGACGATATTGTGGAGACAATCCAGGCCCGGCAACTATTAACTAACTGGTTAGTTAGTTTTTTGACAGAAAAACCTGAGGATCCCGGCTCGATGACAATTTGACTATATCATCAATGTCTTTTTTGACCAAATACAGAGGATGTGGTTTTGCTTCGGTTTGAAGGCGTCAAATACCCAGATTTATCTCTGCGCGAAGACATTCGATTGCCAAAACAGACGATATTGTGGAGACAAAACAGCCCCGGCAACTATTAACTAACTGGTTAGTTAGTTTTTTGGTGGGGGAATCAAAATTGAAACCTCCCATTAAAACAGGCTTCTGTGTCCAAATACATGAAATAGTATGATCGGCGATGTATAACAGCCAGGCGGCGGATTTAACATTACCTGTGACGATTACACATGGAGAACAATATGGATTTCGAACAAAAACACGCCGGCAGCCGACGGCGCATTGTCGATGCTGCCATCCTGGAATTCAGCCAGCACGGTTTCGCCGGGGCGCGCGTCGATCGGATCGCCCAGCAATCCGGCATTAACAAGGCGATGCTGTATTATCATTTTAATTCCAAGGAAAATTTGTATAATCATGTCATCCATGCTAACATTGACCGTGTCGTCGGAGATTTCCTTAAATTCATTGCCGATGGCCACGATCTCTATTCGCTGCTTCTGGCTCTTGCTCGACATTATATCAGGATTTTCACACCCGATAATCCGTTTTCGGCGATTCTTCTTCGTGAAATGGCATCTGATCCCTCACGGATCATGAAGGCTATGGAGGCCGTGGCGCCGCGCCGTGGTCTTCCTGAACGGCTGCTGGAATTGATTAATCGAGAAATCGAACAGGGCACGATCCGGCCAATTGATCCCCGACAGATGATGATCTCTTTCATCGGCATGAATATTTTTTATCTGCTATTTGCACCCATGATTGAAAACATCTGGAAAATCGATAATCCGCGTGAGTTCCGAGATAAACGGCCTGACGTGGTTGTTGATCTGTTCTTCAATGGTATCGCGGTCCATGACGGGGGAAGCGCCACATGAAAATCCTCTTTGGTTTTTTATTTGTACTGCTGCTGACCTCACCATCGGTTGCGCAGCGAACACTTCATCTGAAAGAGGCGATTCAAGCAGCCATAGACTATGATCCCGGCCTGAAATCGGTCCAGCATGCCGCCAGGGCGGAATCACTATCCGTCGATCTGGCCCGTGCCCGAACCTGGCCGTATATCAGTCTGGAGGGGCGGACGTCTTTTGTCGATAATGTCCCCTCCTTTCAGCTCGATTTGCCTGTGCCAAATCCGCCGGTCATTGAAACCGGCACGCAAGAAAGCTATCAGGCAGATCTTACATTATCTTATCCATTGTATGCCGGAGGTCGGCTGGATAAAGCCATCACATTACAACAGTTCATTTACAAGGCATCATCATCAGCCTACACTGCTGCCCATCTTAAGACAGCTTATATGTGTCGCGTTACCTATCTTAACGTTTTACTTGCGCGATGGCGGAATAATACCGCCCGGGCGTCTCAGGACCGTCTTGAAATCATCATGCAGAACGTCCGTCATTTACTTGAACATGGTCTGGCGGATTCGCTCGATTATTTCGATGCCGGTTTGGCGCTGGAGCAGGGGCGTGAGCATGTGATTACATCCCGGACGGAATTTAGAAATGCCGAGATTGTCTTACTCAGCCTGATCGGACATGACACATCAGAGCAGAATCTTGCCTATGATTCGCTTGATCGTCCTTCGAATAATCGGATAGAGTCTTTGCAATCAGCCGGAGCATTGACCGAGCCTGACCGTCCTGAACTCACCCAGCTTGATTTCGCCATAATGGCGGCCGACCAGCAGCGCCATCTTTCGCACAGCGAATATATGCCGCAGGTATCGGCCTTTGCCGGCTATTCAATCGGGAAACCGAATCGGGATTTTTTTGATAAGGGGTGGGACGACTATTTCCGCGTCGGCATGACATTGAGCTGGCAGTTCAATCTGGGCGGGTCGGTGTCAAAAAATATCGCCATTGCCCGCCAGCAGGCCGATGCCGCCCGCCGTGATCGTGACAATCTTGCAACATTGCTCAATCGTGGCGTCACCACAGCCATGAATTCAGTACAAACAGCTTATCAGACAATTGAACTGGTGGCCCGTCAATTGCAGCTTGCCGAACGAAAATTTGAATTGGCATCCCAGCGGCAGGCGGTCGGCAGTCTTTCTACCAATCGACTGCTGGAAATGGAAGCGGAACTGACTGTCAGCAGACAAAAATACGCTGTCGCACTGACGGCCTTTTACCTGGCCGAAAGCGAGTACCTGTATGCTATCGGATCCGACAAAATTTATGGAGGCCTGCAATGAAGACTGTGATTCAAACCATGGGTGTGATACTGGTCCTGTCAATACTCAGCGGGTGCGGAGGCAATGTTCAGGTGCCATTTGGATCAGGCCTGGTTGAGGCAACTGAAATAGTCGTCTCCGCCGAGGCTACCGGGCGCCTCGAGAGCCGTTTCGTGGACGAGGGTGACCATATAGATTACAAGGACACGATCGCCATCATCGATACCACTGTCATTGCCCTTCAATTACAGAAGGCGTTTTCCCTGCAGCAGGTCGCCGAAACTCAGGTGGACGCAGCCGAAGTTCGCATCAGGCAGGCCCGCGCGGCACTCACTCTTGCCGAAAAAGAATTCGAACGGCTTTCCCGTCTGATTACGACCGGGGCGACGAATCAGCAGCAATTTGATCAGGCCGAAACATTGCTGGAACAGGCCAGCCTGACTTTGGAGGCTGCCAGAGTGTCCCGGCAAACGGCCGAGGCGGAATTCCGACGCATCGAAGCTGAAATTGAACTGCTGAAGCAGCAATTGCGTGATTGTTTTCCATTGTCGCCATTATCCGGCACTATCCTGACCACATTCAAGGATCCCGGAGAACTTGTTGCTCCCGGAACTCACCTGGTGAAAATCGCCAAGCTCGATACTGTCTGGGTGAAGATCTATTTGCCATCGCGCGACCTGACCAGAATCAAACTCGGTGATACTGCACAAGTTGATCCTGAAGACGGTCGCACCGTGCCGCCGGCCGGCACGGTATCATGGATTGCCTCGGAAGCTGAGTTTACGCCCAAGAATGTCCAGACCAAAGAAGCTCGTGCCGATCTGGTATATGCTGTGAAGATATCTATCCCCAATACTGATCATGTTTTCAAAATAGGCATGCCGGTCGCGGTAACAATTCAATAATATGGCGCTGGTTGAGATTGAACATATCCGAATAAGCTATGGCGCGGTCGTGGCTGTCGAGGATTTTTCATTGTCGGTCGATGATGGTATGATCTTCGCACTGGTCGGGCCCGATGGCGCCGGTAAGACATCTTTGTTTCGCAGTATCTGTGGCCTGATAGCCATCGACAACGGTCACACCACAATTGCCGGCTTTACTGTTCCCGGTCAATTCGAAAATGTGAAACCATTGCTGGGATATATGCCACAGTCGTTTTCGCTGTATCCGGATCTGTCGGTCGAAGAGAATCTTGATTTTTATGCAGGATTGTTCGGCGTCGCCCGTTCGCGTTTGCAAAAGAAAAAGCAGGAACTGTATGAATTTTCAGGGCTGGGACCGTTTGCGGCGCGGCGCGCTGGTAATTTATCCGGCGGTATGAAGCAAAAATTGGCGCTGAGCTGTAACTTGATTCATGATCCCCGTATACTTGTGCTCGATGAACCCACTACCGGCGTCGATCCCTTGTCGCGCCGTCAGTTCTGGGATATTCTAAAGGCCTTACGGTCTGATGGCGCCACAATTATGGTGTCGACGCCCTACATGGATGAAGTCGATCTGTCGGATCGGGCGGTTTTCATGTCGGAAGGGCACAAGCTGGCCGAGGGCACGCCACAGGAACTGGTCAGTAAATACTCCGGCCGTTTGTATGCTGTGGACTCTACGCCCGACAGCGACACGATGGCGGCAGTGAATAAAATCGACGGCATCTCAGCCCGTCGCTTCGGATCATCGATACATATCGAAACGTCACGCGATACCGACGAAGTCTCATTGCGACAAAACCTTGCCGCTATCGGGCTTGAGAACACCGACCTGCGGTTGATTTCGCCGGATCTCGAAGACGTGTTCATTCAACTTATGCAGAAAGACACGGTGGAGTAGATCGTGGACAATGCTGTTGTTATCGAAAATTTGACTCGAACTTTCGGCGATTTTACCGCAGTGGACAGGATTAGTCTGAGTGTGGATTATGGCGAGATTTTCGGCTTTCTGGGAGCTAATGGCGCCGGGAAGACAACGGCTATCCGCATGATGTGCGGATTGCTTTTGCCAACCTCGGGAAACGGGACAGTCAATGGTTTCAATGTCAATACGCAGCCGGAGAAGATCAAACAAAGTATCGGCTATATGTCACAGAAGTTTTCGCTGTACGCCGATCTTACCGGACAGGAAAACCTGGAATTTTATGGCACTGTCTATGGTCTCTATGGCCGTACCCTGAAAGATCGCATCAGCGAATTATCCCATAGTCTTGAATTGAGCGATTTCATTACCCGCCCGACCGGGAAATTGCCGGTGGGATGGCGCCAGCGCATTGCGCTGGCCGCGGCGATTCTGCATTCGCCGCGCATTGTCTTTCTCGATGAACCGACCGGCGGGGTTGATCCGATCTATCGCCGTAAATTCTGGGAAATCCTGTATCGCCTGGCTGATTTGGGCACCACGCTGTTCGTGACCACCCATTATATGGACGAGGCAGAATTCTGTCGTCGTATTTCGATCATGCATCACGGCCAAATTATCGAACTCGGTCCGCCGGCCGAACTTATTGCCCGTCATGGCGAAAAAAATCTGCAGGAGATGTTCATCAGACTGATTCGGGAGCGCGAAGGCAATGGATAAATTAAAATTTATCGCCATCAAGGAAGTGCGCCATATCATGCGCGATCGCCGCTCTTTGTTTATCGCGATTATGATGCCGGTCATTATGACGTTTCTCTATGGGTATGCAATCAATCTTGATATCAAGAACATCAAACTGGCCGTGCTCGATTATGATCAAAGCTCGCAGTCGCGGGAATTTGTCAGTAGTTTTTATACATCCGGCTATTTTGTCCGCGGCCGGGCCGAGGCTGATCTCGCCCAGCCCGAATATGTCCTCAAGCGCGGGCTGGCCACGGCCGTGCTCACTATCCCCGAAGGATTTTCAGAAGCGGTCGAGACCCTCAGTGAATTTGAAATCGGCATGCTCATCGATGGCGCCGATGCCAATATGGCTTCTGCTGCGGCCAGTTATGCCTCAATTATTCTTGGGGAATACCTGCGTAAACAGATGCCGGAGGATTTTGAAATTCCGGGGATTCGACTCTCGCAACAGGTATTGTATAATCCTGATTTGAAATCGGCGTTGTTTTTCGTGCCGGGATTGATGGCGATCATCCTGATGATGATTTCCGCGCTGCTGACGTCAATCACGATTGCACGGGAGAAAGAAACCGGGACAATGGAGCAGCTTCTGACCGCCCCGGTCAAGCCGCATCATATTATCATCGGCAAAGTTATTCCCTATGTGGCGCTGGCGCTGCTCGATGGCGCCCTGGTGTGGGCGCTTGGCGTGTTTCATTTCGGTGTGCCTATGGCCGGGTCGCTGGCACTGCTTCTACTTTTTGGTGTGATTTATGTTATCGCCGCACTTTCGATAGGGGTGGTTATTTCGACCCTCGTGAAAACCCAGCAGGTGGCGATGATGCTGGCGATGGCGATTACCATGCTGCCCTCGGTAATGCTGTCCGGATTTATTTTTGAGATCGAAAACATGCCGAGCTTCCTCCAGGCGATAACCTATATTGTCCCGGCCCGGTACTTTATTACGATCATCCGGGGCATCATGCTCAAAGGGGCATCGATCGATGTTCTCTGGCCGCAGGCCGTGGCGCTGATTGCGCTGACTGTTGTCCTGCTGGGTATTGCCATTCGGAAATTCGAGATCAAGGTTGGATAAGTAGATATGCGTACGATTCTGGCATTAATACGAAAGGAATTTCTGCAGGTTTTCCGCGACCCCAACATGCTGCGTCTGATTTTTATGATGCCTCTGGTGCAGCTTCTGGTACTGGGATATGCGATCAATATAGATGTCAAGTATATCGATACGATGATCTTTGATTTCGACAACTCGCAGATATCCCGCGAATTCGTCCGTTCACTGACTTCGGGCGAGTATTTTCTTGCTGAACAAACCGACGAGTATTCGCTGCTGCATCTTGAGCGCGGTTTCCGGGCCGATCGATACGAGGCCGCCCTGGTTATACCGCAAGATGTCTCGAAGCGCCTTGATGAGCTCAAGCCCGTGGATGTCGGCTTTATTGTCGATGGCACCAATGCCAATTCGGCCAGTATCGCGCTGGGTTATGCCGGGCTGATCACCCGGCAATTCAACGAACGAGTCACCGGTTTTACGATGCCGATCGAGATGCGCCAGAAAATCCTGTACAACCCCGAGATGGAATCGGTCAACTATATGGTGCCGGGTATAGTCGTGCTGCTGTTGACGATGGTGACCGCCATGCTGACCTCGATGGGTATTGTCCGCGAGCGGGAGGTCGGGACCCTCGAGCAACTCATGGTCACGCCGATTTCGACGCCGGCGTTTATTCTGGGCAAGACAATACCGTTTGCCATCCTCGGCTATATTGAAATGTCGATCGCGCTGGCGGTGGGGATATTGTGGTTCAATATCCCGTTTGTCGGATCGTGGCTATTGTTGTATGGTCTCTCGTTTATCTTTTTGTTCACCACGCTGGGTGTGGGAATGCTGATTTCGACTGTCGCCGCGACCCAGCAGCAGGCGATGTTTTTCGCCTGGTTTTTCATGATCTTTGCGATTTTGACTTCGGGTTTCTTTACACCGATCGAGAACATGCCAGAAGCAGTGCAGTATATGACTTATGCCAACCCGCTGCGGTATTTTATGAAGATCGTGCGGGGGATTATGATGAAAGGCTCGGGCATGGCCGAATTGTATCCTGAGATTCTGGCGATGATCGGGTTTTCACTGGTGGTATTTACAACAGCGTGGCTGCGGTTTGACAAGCGTAATAAGTGATTGCTACTCCAGATCATCCAGCATTATCAGCCGGCCGCGGGTCTGCGGACCAATCACCGAATCCAGATATACCTCCAGATTTCGCCCCAGATGAGTTACTTTACCCTCGGCGAGTATTGATGGTATCTCACCCTCGGCACCATCATCAACAAATCGTACCCGCCGCCCGATAATAATCGAGCGCTGTCGGTAGGCATCGAGAATTTCCTCGACGCGACCATCGACAATCCGCTGATAATTCGTCGCCAAAGATGAGAGCAGGCTGTCGAAAACGCGGGCGAGCGTGGCTATTGAATCCGAGGCGATATGATCATGCAATGACGTTACCCGTGGATGATCCTGCTTGTCCTCCAGCAGGGGAGTTGCTTCGACATTGACACCGATTCCCAGCAGGACGCCCATTACGGTCGTATCGACACTCTGGGTATGGGTCAGAAATCCGGCGACTTTGGCGCCGCCGAGATAAATATCATTGACCCATTTGATTCCGGCCTTTCCGGTCAACCCGGGAATGGTATCGATGGCTTCTACTACGGCTACGGCGGAGAGGGCTTGAAAAGCAACACCGAATCGTTCAAGCGTAATCCTGGGCGTCAGCCAGACCGAAAGATGAATATTGCCGTCGAGTGCAGACCATACGCGGCCATGCTGGCCGTGGAGTATCCTCCCCGACCCGGTCTGACACAACAGGCCATGAGGCAGGCTTTCCCCCCGGGCGGCATAATCAACGATTGTATCATATTGCGAAATTTCTGACCGCTCGCACAAAAGCAGATACTGCCAGGGACCGGTGATAGTACCTGCTGCGGTGTAAAGCCGTTGATTGCCGAAAACATCCCGGCAGTAATCGCGCAAAGACAGGGGCGTGATGTTATCAATCGGAATGAGTGCGTACTTCGCGCGGTAGGTTCCGCCGGCATGATCAGGATTGCTGGTTATAATTTGCATAGCTGTTTTTTCTTCCGTCTCCTGAACAACCAATATAGAAAACTTGCCGGCATTTCGCTTGATAAATGTGCTTAAATGCGTCACTTTGTAGTAACGGACAATATGGAACTTGATTCAAGTCAAGGAACATTCGTAAGACATCATCGATATTTTCAATGAGGAGACGATCGAACCGGAATGTAGTAAGGAGGTTGGTATGAAGTTCGCGGCAATAGGGGTCTTAATTTGCCTGTGTTTTTTTCTGGGGGAAGCATCGCTGATGGCAAGCGATGGCGTCGCCGGCAAGTGCATGACCTGTCATAAAGAAAAATCTCCGGGTATCTATAATCAGTGGTATGAATCGGCTCATGCCATTCATAAAGTTACCTGTATCGACTGCCATGGCGCTGAGCGGGGCGAAAGCGACGCCTTCATGCACGAGGGCGCATGGGTCGCCACGCTGGTTACACCTAAAGATTGCGGAAAATGCCACGCCCGCGAAGCTGAAGAAGTGAGTAATTCCTATCATGCTCATGCCGGTGAGATACTCTCATCCAACGACGCCTATCTGGCGCATGTTACGGCCGGAGAACCGGTAGCGATTCTGGGTTGTGAAAGCTGCCATGGCGCCAAAGTAATCATCGATGAAGATTCGCCCAATAAACTGTCGAAAAAGACCTGGCCCAATAGCGGTATCGGACGCATCAATCCGGATGGGAGCAAGGGATCATGCAATGCCTGTCACAGTCGCCATCTCTTCTCCAGGGCCCAGGCCCGTCAGCCGGAAGCATGTTCCAAATGCCACCTTGGCCCGGATCATCCGCAAAAGGAAGTCTATGAAGAGTCCAAGCATGGCAATGCCTATTACACCAATATCGACAAAATGAATCTCGCGGCTGATCCATGGATTGTCGGTCGCGATTACTATGCCGCACCATCCTGCGCGACCTGTCACATGTCAGCCACGCCGACGATGGCGTACACCCATGATGTCGGCGAACGGATCAGCTGGACTTTGCGGCCGGTGGTTTCGGTCAAGAAGGATAACTGGCAGGAGCGGCGCACCAATATGAAAACAGTATGCGTTAATTGCCATGGCGATGTCTTCGTCAACGGCCATTACTATCAATTCGATGCGACAGTCGAATTGTACAATGAAAAATTCGCCAAACCAGCTACCCGGATTATGGAACTCGTGCGCGCCAATAACCTGCTGGAAACACCAGCAGCGTTTTCCAATGATATTGAATGGACCTACTGGGAAATATGGCATCATGAGGGTCGCCGTATGCGCCATGGCGCTGCTATGATGGGACCTGATTATACCTGGTGGCATGGCGCCTATGAAGTCGCAAAGCACTTTTACTTCAGGCTGATTCCCGAAGCGCGGGCGTATAACAATACTGAAGTCAACGCGTACATCGACAGCCTGCTGACTGATGATCCCATGCATGCCTGGGTAAATCGTAATACCAATGAACTTAAAAACGAAATTCGCTCGGGCGAAATTCAGAAAGCATTTCAGCAATTCTATAACGAAAAATAGGGGTACACCGTGTGGAAAAGATATACGGCGTTTATACGTGGTGTTTCGGTTAACTGGATAGGCCGTCTCGGTGTCGTCCTGACGACATCATCGTTTGTCGTCCTGCTGTTTCATGAGATAACTCGCCTGTCAGGAGTTGTCAGTAATTCATATGTTGGCCTGGTCACCTATCTGTTGTTTCCGGCGCTGTTTGTTCTCGGACTGATATTGATTCCGATCGGTTGGCGCCAGCTTAAACGCAAGACGGGATTATCCGGCAAAGAACTTATGCAGCGCCAATTCGACCAGCAGGCCACCACCGGCAGTTTTTTTGGTTCACGGTTGTTTCTCACGATTGCCCTGCTGTCGGTGGGAAACATTGTATTTCTCGGGATCGTCAGTAACCAGATGCTGCATTTCATGGACAGCGCCCGCTTTTGCGGCACCGCCTGCCATAGCGTCATGCATCCCGAATGGGCCACCTACCAGCGTTCACCTCACGCCCGGGTTGCCTGTGTCGAATGCCATGTCGGCGAGGGTGTCGATGCCCTGGTCGCCAGCAAGCTCAATGGCCTGTATCAGATCATCTCGGTGACATTCAATCTATATGAAAAGCCGATCCCGACGCCGGTACATCAACTACGGCCGGCTCGGCAAACCTGTGAAAAATGCCACTGGCCGGCCAAATTCTACGGCGAACGGATTATCCGTCGGGCCTATTACGATAACGACTCCCTTTCGACGCCATCGTATACCACGCTTAATCTTACAATCGATGGTCATCGTGAGGTCGGACGATCAGGTATTCACTGGCATATTGCTGAAGAAAATATGGTTCGCTATGCCTCGATTGATGATGAACGCAAAGAGATGATCTGGGTGGAGTTCATCCGACCCGATAGCTCGGTCATTCGCTATACCAATCCTGAATATGCTGATCGCAGCGAAGAGCATGATCAAGTCCGGACCATGGATTGTGTCGATTGCCACAATCGCGCCACCCATATCTACCAGAATCCCGACCGGGCAATCAACGAATTGATCGGTCATGGTTTCCTGTCGCGGGAGCTGCCGTATATCAAACGAGAGGCACTGGCAGCCGTGACGACCCGGCTTGATGATACAACCGCGGGGCTCAATGCGATTGAAAACCATATCACCGGGTATTATCAACGCCGGTTTCCGGATCTATTAGTATCGATGAGAACCGAGGTCGATTCGGCGGTGGCGGTACTGCAGCAGTTGTACCGGACCAATGTTTTCCCGCAGATGAATATCTTCTGGGGCGCCTATCCCAGTCATATCGGACACGAGGAATCTCCCGGCTGTTTCCGCTGCCATAATTCGGATCTGGAGAGTGCCGATGGCCAGACAATTTCCGATGACTGCGAGTTATGCCACGCTCTTTTGGCCTACGAGAGCGACGAGCCATATGAATTCCTGAATGCCCCGGATACATCATCACGAGAGTATGCACTCCATGAGTATCATCACAATTTATTTTTGAGTTCGCACCAAAAGAAAACCGCGGCGGCAAGGAGATACTGAACCGTCGCGGTCAGGGTGTTGAGGGGGGGCTTTTACGTTTTTTTACCAGCTATAGGTATACCCCGGTGTAGTATCGAGTCGCAAGCCGACCGTATCGGGACCATCGGTTACGACCTGCACCTGCAGGATAATAAACTGCTCACCACCGGAGGTCCAGCCGCCGGTTATCGGCGATTTGGGGTTGTACATAATCCAGTTGCCGCTGGGCCGAAACGACCAGGTACCATCGGGCGTGTTGTTCGGGTTGACCGGATCGTTGATACCATTGTAATTACTCGGCGTGTTGGAAAGATTATTGAAGGGATTATGAACCGTAATCGATTGACTGCTGACTATCTGCTTGCCGACATACATTGACAGCGCCGATTCCAGAGACGCGATCATGTTTTCGACGGCGGCTTCTTCGGCCTCACCGGTGACATCAAAAATTTTGGGTATTGCAATCGCGGCCAGAATACCGAGTACCACGATAATCACAATCAGTTCGATCAGTGTAAAACCTGCTTCTTTCTTGCGAATTGACGCCAGCATGACATTCTCCATCTACTATTTGTTACTTTTGGGGGCGTTTTTTTGTTTTATCGGGACAATGGCAGTATTCTTTAGATAGTTGGAGCGGTTTAACCGCAATACATACATCACGTAAATAGATGATTTAGGCACAAAAAAGGGCGGTCATTGACCGCCCGAAACATTTGTACGCACTCTTGCGACTATTTCATCTATCGTGATTCTTTGAAAAGCACGTGCTTTTTGACGATTGGATCGTATTTCTTCATCTGAATACGATCAGGCGTATTCCGCTTATTCTTGGTCGTCGAATAGAAATAGGGGCTTTCGGTGCTTTTCAGCTTGATAATCACTCGATTTCCCGGTTTCGCCATCGTAATACCTCGTTTATCTCAGTTCACACCAGTTTTCTGTTTATGCGGACCATTCCACAATTTAATGGTCGGCTGATTGGGGGAATTTCCACACCCCTGACAGCCTTTGTATATAATAGACAACGGCGATTCTGGCAAGCGGAAATTTTACGGCCTCACTTCATCGGTCCCTTGAGCAGCCGTATCGGCAGCGTAATTATCGCCACCAGCAGATTCAGGATGCCGCCGACCGCAAATCCAACCAGGCGAAACGGCAAAAGCACAAGCCAGATAAAGGGATAGGCTATAAGCGCTAATAGCGCCAGCGGCCAGCACAAGACCAGAAGTATCAGCCAGAGAACAAACGTCAGCATAGAATTTACTCCCTTCGTCAGTCATCCCGGGTATTTCCGGATTTAGTATATATACGTCACGACGACCGGAAGTATTCAGATTTTGCAGTATTGCTTTGGGCCCCGCCTAAAATTGTCCGGTTCTGAGCATGACCAGGGTACAGGCTTTGACTACTTCAATACCATTCTGACTGAGTTTACCGGCCAATTCGTCGTTTTCTGCTCCGGGATTGAAAACAACACGCCGGGGTTTCAGCGCCAGGATTTCATCGGCCTGATCGCTGGAAATTTTGGCGTTGACGTACACGGTCAGGGTATCAACTGAGGTTTCGATATCGGCCAGGGATTTTACGCCATGGTGATCGAATACCGTATGCCCGGCCGGATGAACCGGTATCGGCGTGTAGCCGTTTTCAGAGAGCATCTTCACCGCCTGGTATGAGTAGCGTTCGGGTTTGGGCGATGCTCCCAGCACAGCGACATGGGCTCCAAGGGGAGCCTTGGACATAATAGCCTCCTTTATTTTTTCAGAGCGCTTGCAGTGAATTTTCCCTTGAGTTGTGGCAGCACGAAGTTGCCGTCTTTTCGGATCAGGACGTCATCGAACCATATTTCCCCGCCACCATAATCTTTTCGTTGAATACAGACCAGGTCCCAGTGAATAGCTGATTTATTGCCATTGGAGGCGTTTTCATAGCAGCGGCCCGGGGTAATATGGAATGAGCCATCGATTTTCTCATCAAACAGTGTATCCATCATGGGATCTTTGATCATCGGATTGACGCCCAGCGCAAATTCTCCGATGAAGCGGGAACCGGAATCAGTATCGAGGATTTTATTCAACTTTTCGCTGTTGGTCGAACTGGTTGCTTTGATGATTTTGCCGTTTTTGAACTCGAAGCGAATGTCGTTGTATACAGTGCCTTCGTACAATGACGGCGTATTATAACTGAGGATACCGTTGATCGAGTTTTTAACCGGGGCGGTAAAGACTTCACCATCGGGAACATTATGGTGACCATCGCATTTGATGACCGGAATCCCCTTGATTGAAAAAGTCAGATCGGTGCCGGGACCCTTAATGTGTACTTTATCAGTCTTTTCCATCAATTTGGCGAGAGTGTCTTCGGCTTGCGACATCTTTTTGTAGTCGATACAGCAGACATCATAGAAGAAATCCTCGAAAACTTCCTGGGGTTTCATGGCCAGTTGCGCCATGGCATTATTCGGGTAACGCAATCCCACCCAGCGGGTTTTTTTGATAATCTGATTGGTAAATACTGGCGTATACACCAGCTTGCGGTAAGCGGCCATCTGTTCGTTGGAAACATCGGACAAATCGAATGAATTGGCCGGGCCGTTGATGCTGATATAGCAGTCGGTTTTGCGCGCGACCGCACCCAGATACTGGGCGAATTTTTTCAACTGTTCTTCGTTGGCTTTGGGCAGAAACTGGCGAATAAAGGTGTCATCATTGAAAAACCAGTAAGGGACGCCGCCGACTTCGGTCACTTTGCGGATGACAGCTTTGCCCAGTTCGGTTGACGGCACACCTTTCATCGCAACAGTGACCATATCGCCGGGTTGCACGGCGCAGGAATGGTTAACGAGAATATCGGCCAGAACATCATTGCGTGGGTCTTTCATCTTTTCCTCCAGAATCGTTCATATGGTTTGTCAGGCGATCTTAAGCATACAAGATTGCCCGGCAGATGGCAAGAGCCGCTCTTCTCATTATGCATACGGCCCGGTGATACTAAAAAATGATTGCTTTTGGGAACAAACAGTGTAGTTTTGGCCGTTAGTTATATAATCCTACGGCAGTTACGTTTTCTTGGCGCAGCGGGAAAGATTGCTTTGACAAGACACATAACAAAAGTGAAAGAGTGCGCTTATTCATGCCGGATTCTAACGCCAGAAATGCCGATCTCTCGCGGCTTAAAATAGATCGCAGCAAACGGGCCGATGCCCCCAGACGATGGACCAGGTGGTTTCATCTGCTCTGGCTGCTGGTGCCGGTCGCGGCATATATTATCTACTCAACCGCGGTGGAGAGGGTTACACCGACTATTCAGGTGCGCCTGGCTACCGTTGCATTTCTCACTCAGCAGGAATCCAGTGCTGATCTGGTCGCCACCGGGTATGTTGTCGCCCAGATCAAAGCGGATGTTGCCTCCAAGGGTACTGGACGTTTGAAAATTCTCAATGTCGAAGAGGGCGACCGGGTGGCCCGGGGGGATACGCTGGCGGAATTGGAGAACGATGACTTCCGGGCGGAACTCGATTTAGCTGAGGCAAATCTGAAACTGGCTATGGCCGACTCCACCGCCACCGGATTGAATTATCGCCGTTTTGAACGGCTGCATTCACAAAACCTGGTTTCTCAGGAAGATTATGAAATCGCCACGGCGGCCTACGCCAAAGCACTGGCCTCGATTCAGGCCGCCGAAGCCCGGGTCCGGGCGGCGCAAGTGGCAGTGGATAACACGATCATAACGGCGCCATTCGACGGTACCGTATTGACCAAGTTTGCCGATGTCGGCGAGATGGTGGCGCCGTTTGCCTCAGCGGCATCATCACGCGGGGCGGTCGTGACTCTGGCTGATATGAACTCGCTTGAAGTCGAGGCCGATGTCGCCGAATCCAATATCCATAAGGTCAAAATCAATCAGCCCTGTCGGATTGTACTCGATGCCTATCAGAATCTTGTTTATACCGGTTATGTCAAGAAAGTTGTCCCGACTGCTGATCGAGCCCGGGCAACTGTTATGACGAAAATTGCGTTCGACAGCCTCGACGCCCGCGTTTTGCCCGAGATGTCGGCCCGGGTAACATTTATGCCGATTGATGACGCCTTCGCTGACACTACGCAACCGGCTCTGGTTGTTCCTCGTGAAGCGGTAACCTCCCGCGATGGTCAGACGGTGGCATTCGTTGTCGGCAGTGATTTCACCGTGACGCCGGTGAAAATCCAAACCGGTCGTGAACTGGGGAGTGTCACTGAAATCATCTCCGGTTTGAGCGCCGGACAGCGGGTTGTGCTCTCGCCGCCGGGACGGCTGGTTGCCGGCGATAAAGTCGAACCGGCCACGTAATACCTGAATCGGAGAATATATGCCTGAACCACTCGTAAGGGTAGATGGCGTCAGCAAATCTTATTATCGCGATACCCTTGAAATTCCGGTGTTGTATGATATCAGTCTCGAAATTCCCGAGGGCGACTTCATGGCCCTGATGGGACCATCGGGATCCGGAAAGACCACCCTGCTGAATATGATTGCCGGCATTGACCGTCCGTCCGATGGTGCGCTGTTTGTCTCCGGACGGGATATCAGTAAACTGAGCGAATCGGAGTTATCCCGATGGCGTGCCGATAATATCGGTTTTGTCTTTCAGTTCTTCAATTTGATGCCGGTCCTGACAGCCTTTGAAAATGTCGAACTGCCGCTGCTATTAACCCGGCTATCGAAGAAAGAACGGCGCCATCATGTGGAAACCGCTCTCGAGGTTGTCGGTCTGGCCGATCGTATGAGTCATTATCCCCGGCAGCTTTCCGGTGGCCAGGAACAACGGGTGGCAATCGCTCGGGCAGTTGTTTCTGATCCGACTCTGATCCTGGCCGACGAACCGACCGGCGATCTTGACAAACAATCGGCCGAGGAGATTATGACGCTGATGGCCCGGTTGAACGATGAGTTCAACAAGACGATTATCATGGTCACGCATGATCCCCGGGCGGCGGAATTCGCCAAAGATATTCGTAATCTCGACAAGGGAGTGCTGGCCTGATGAAAGTCCTCACGCTGGTTGCCAAAAATTCCATGCGGCATCGGTTGCGGACGATCCTGACTATTCTCGGTCTGGCCCTGGCGGTAATGGCGTTCGGGTTGATTCGCACCTTTATCAATGCCTGGTTTGCCAGTGCCCAGGCGGCGGCACCTGATCGGATGATCACCCGCCACGCTGTCTCGCTGACTTTTACGTTGCCGATAGCATACAAGGAACAACTCGAACGTATTGAAGGTGTCGAAAAAGTCACTTTCGGCAACTGGTTTGGCGGAGTATATATAGACAAGAAGAATTTCTTCCCGCAGTATGCTGTTGAACACACCACCTATTTCGATATCTATCCCGAGTTTCAAGTCCCGGCTGATCAGTTTGCGGCTTTTAGAGCGGAACGCAATGCTGCTATTGTCGGGCAGAAGCTGGCTGATCGTTATGGCTGGCAAATCGGTGATCAGATCACGTTGACCGGGACAATCTACCCCGGTGACTGGCCCTTTAATATTCGCGGCATTTATACCGGGCGTGATCAGGGAACGGATGAGGCATCATTCTTCTTCCGCTTCGACTATATCGACGAACGCATGAAAGAAGAAGCCCCGCCGCGGGCGGGGCAGGTGGGATGGTACGCCCTGCAGGTCGATGATCCCTCCAATATGGCGTCTATCGCCAAACGGGTTGACAGCAGATTCGATAATTCCTGGGCGGAGACCAAAACTGAATCTGAAAAGGAATTTATGCTCAGCTTTGTGGAAACCGGCGATGCCATCATCATCGGACTGCGCATTATATCATATTTGATTATCGGCGTGATCATGATGGTTCTTATCAATACGATGGTCATGACCGGGCGCGAGCGCATCTCGGAATTCGCCTATATGCGGACACTGGGTTTCCGGGCAGTTCACATCATTGGCCTCATCCTGGGTGAATCGTTGGTCATTGCCGTCAGTGGCGGGATTTTCGGAATGCTGCTGATGATTCCATTGGCCAATGTCATCGGTATCGGTCTGAGTACCTTTTTGCCGGTGTTTCAAATTTCGACCTGGACATTTATTGCATCGTTTGCCGCCGCGATCATAGTCGGGATACTGGCGGCTATCTATCCGATTCAACGGGCGCTGGGAGTTACAATCGTCGATGGCCTCCGGGTAGTGGATTAAGGACTGGATACCGTTATGCTGCCGTTAAGTTATACCATACGGAGTCTGTTCAAGCATAAGACTGTAACCATTTTGACAATCATCGGTATCAGTCTGGTTGTGTTTGTCTTCGCCGGATCGTTTATGCTCTCCCGCGGTTTGGGTGCGACCCTGGTGGCCAGCGGCTACGATGAAAACGCAATCGTGATTCGCAAATCATCGCAAACCGAGGTCCAGTCGATTCTTTACTATGATCAGGCCAATATCATCAAGACAATTCCTGAAATCGCGCGCGATGCCAATGGTGACCTGTTGTACACTAATGAAATCTATGTACTGATCAGCCTTGATAACCGCAATGGTGAAGGCAGTAGCAATGTTCCGGTTCGTGGTGTGACCGATAAATCGCTGACCTTGCGACCGCGGGTGAAACTTATCGAAGGCCGGATGTGGGAGGATCCCGGTTCAGAGATTATCGCCGGTAAAGCCACCGCGAGATCATTTCAGGGCGCCGGGCTGGGCGAGACAGTCCGTTTTGGCGCACGCGACTGGACGATTGTTGGTATTTTTGACGCCGAGGGATCATCGTTCGACAGCGAACTCTGGGGCGAAATCAATCAGATGTCCGATGCCTTTCGGCGACCGATCTATTCCTCGCTGACTTTTCGTATGCAGGACACACTCCAGTTTGCAGCCATGAAGGATCGGCTTGAAAACGATCCCCGACTGCCGATAGAGGTCCTGCGCGAAAAACAGTACTATAAGCAGCAGTCGGAATTTGTGACGACTTTCATTTCCTATGCCGGCGGCGTGATCAGTTTTATTTTCAGCCTGGGTGCGATCGTTGGCGCGATGATTACCATGTATGCCGCGGTGGCTAACCGTGTGCGCGAAATCGGGACGTTGCGGTCACTGGGCTTTTCACGAATCTCGATTCTGACATCGTTTTTGATCGAATCAGTCTTTATTTCACTGGCCGGGGGATTGCTTGGCATTGCAGCAGCGTATTCGCTGCAGACAATTGAAGTTTCGACCCTGAACTGGGACACGTTTTCTGAGATTGCGTTTAATTTTTATATGTCGTGGGAAATTGCGATAACGTCGATTATCTTTGCGGTCGTGATGGGAATTGTTGGCGGCTTTTTGCCGGCCGTCCACGCTGCCCGACTGAAGATTGTCGAGGCGCTGAAAGCGATCTGAGCGATCTCATAAAAAATCACCCCGTCGGTATGTAATCGACGGGGTGATGCCTGTTGAAAAGTCAGTGTTTAGAAAGCCGCTATTTTATCAAAACCATCTTCTTTGAATCCGCATACTTGTCTGTCGTATTGCGATTCAGATATATTCCGGATGCGACAGTTTTGCCCGAGGTGTCGACGCCATAGAATATCACAATACCCGTAGTACCGCCGGTGATAATATCAATTGTCCCGTTGCCATCCATATCCCCGGTGACGACATAGTAGGGGTTTTGAAAAGATCCGGTCGAGTAATTGATCCTGGCTGCAAAGATACCGTCGCCATCACCCGGCAAAACCGATATTGAGTTTCCGGCGTTATTGGCTGTGACGATATCCGGATAGGTATCGCCATTGAAATCAGTCGCGGCGATGCCGATAGGATACGACGCAACGTTATATCCGGTGGACGCTTCAAAATATTGAAGCCCGAATGCCGCCTGGCTGGCAAGGCACGCGAGCAGGCATATGGTGCTGACCATGAGAGCAGGTCTTTTCATAGAGACCCCCTTAGAATGCCGCCGTTGATGATCGCTGAAATTGGTCTATTATGGATTGAATCAAAAATTTTTGGTATTTCTTGAGCCGGTGTTTAAATAGACCAGTAAGGGAATCAATGAGTACGTGGATCGGTGGATAGGTGGACTGTTTTAATGGTAGAGTTTCCTGGTCAAACTGAGCGGAATCACTAATTGCTGCAACTCCTCAAGCGGCAGATCGCCGACCAGGAGAATCATATCGCCGCCGCCGGCGCCGGTCGGTTTGGCCCGGCCGTTGTGTTTTCTGGCCCATGCCTCGATTTCATCATGAATCGGCAGTCGATAGGGCATTCCGGCAGTTCTGGCGATTGCGTTCATAGCTTCGGTGAATTGATCGAGTCCCTCAAACAATGTCTGCTGATCGGCATTAAACCACAAATATGACAGGACATTGGCGGCATCGACCAGATCTTCGAGCAGACGTTCGGCGGTCTGGCCGCCATTGTCGAGCCAGTTTGAAAATCCCCTGACCAGATCGCGCGTATTGGCATCGATGCCGGTCCAGAGAATCGACAATGGAATCGCATGCGAGGGTTGAACATCAATCGCATCGGCCGTGAAATCGTCATTCGTACGAACGAAACGAATCGGTTTACCCATGGCTGAGCAGACCACGTCAGCGCCGCTGCCGATACCACCCTGGGCCTGGCGATGAGCGGCCAGCGCATAGCGGGCGATCTCGCTCCTGAAATCGGTCCAGCTTTTCCCGGCGCGTTCGAAGCGCAGTGCAATAACGCCCACCGCTTCGGCCGCGGAGCTGCCCAGTCCGAGTTTGCGAATTGACCCGGCCGGATCGACCGAAAAGAAATCATCGCGGTTAATAGTGACACCGGGGAATGGTTTCTGCCGTTCGAATTCAGAGATTTCCCGGATCGGCTGCTTGCGTGCGGCGGTAATTACAGGTGAAGTATCACCGATATCAGCTACTTCCATATCGGTTGCCAATAAGAAGCGGGAAACCGGAGCCAGAACAGCGGTAGCGCCATGCAAGACACCATATTCGCCCGACAGCATAATTTTACCCGGGATCGAGACCGTCAATGGCATTCGATAATCTCCGCGGCGCCGGCGGGTGCGGCGATAGTGACACGCATCACTCCGGAGATTTTTCTGGCTTTGGACGCGATTTCCGGCAGGGCGTCGCGTCGCCCGATCAGAAAAATATTGGGACCGGCGTCGATTGTAAAATATACCTGCAAGCCCGCCTTGCGCCAGGCAAGTATGCTTTCGATGACCCGGAGAGTGATGTTATTCCAGTAGATCAGTGACGGTCTCGTGGCCATCATGCAGGCGTGCATAGCCAGGCAATTGGCTTCGGCCAGGGTGCCCATATCCTTGAAACTTTCCCGGCGGAGAGCGCTCAACATGGCCCGATAATCGCGAATACCCTGTTTGACCCAGGCCGAAAAATATGGTGACTGTTTCTGGCTGCGCCGCATCCCGCGTCGCGATCCGATATCTTTGGGGGCGTCGGCCGTCTGAATAAAAACCATGCCCCACTTCACTTGATCAGGAGGGGATAGTTGACGGGCTGCCGGATCATCGCCGATCGGCAGTGCCGAAAGCCCGCCGGTTATCGATCGGGCCGCCGAACCGGACGCCATCCGGGCCAGTCGCGATAATTCCGATTTGGATATTTTCACTGTCGCCAGACCACTCAAAGCAGTGGTGAGCGCGGCAAAACCGGAAGCGCTCGAGGCCGCACCCGCTCCGGTGGGGAAGTAGTTGACGCTGTTGATCATAAAATGACCCGAGACGATATTATCATCACGCCATTGGTCAAGTACCGCAATAATGCGGTCAGCCTGTTTCTGAGTCGGCGGGATATCGTTTAGAAGAATCTGATCCGGCCCGGATTTAAGCCGTGAAATCCGAGTCTCGGTTTTCAGGCAATCGATAGCCAGACCGATCGATGGCGTCGCGGGAATATTGGCTTTTGTATCGCGTTTACCCCAGTATTTGATGATGGCGATATTGGCGAACGCGCGCGCCATCACAAATGAATTCATCCCGGCAAACCCAGTGTAAAGGGAAAGACCAGTTCATACCGGTCGGTGAGCAAATCGATAAACTCGTTGCGCCGTTCGCGCGGAATCAGCGCGATGATCGCACCGCCGCCGCCAGCGCCGGTCAGTTTGGCGCCCATAGCGCCATTGGTGAGACAGAACTCGACAGCATCGTCGAGTCCCGGCGTAGAGACTCCCAGTCTGGCCAGGAGTTCATGGTTCTTGACCATCAATGATCCCACCGCGCGGATATCACCGGTACCGAGGGCGATTCCGGCATCGACCGTCAGGCTGCCGATGTTGGTCAGCAGGTCATTGATCTTATCCGGTGTTTTATCTCGCCGCTGAGCAACCATGTTGACCATATCGACCGTGCGCGCACCGCGTTCGACAATACATACCGCGCCTTCCATGCGCACCGGTACCCGTATCGGCAGCATTTCCCGCGGCTGGCCCTTGCGGAACCAGAGTACCCCGCCGGATAAAATCGCCGCCGGGTCCATACCGCTCGGGTTGCCGTGGAAAACCGACTCGAGGCGCTGGACATCATCGACAAAGTTGGCCCCGGAGGCAACTTTCTGGTGGAAAA
>CAZGLR010000036.1:0-27393 GCA_964526635.1 uncultured Ignavibacteriales bacterium
GGTCCCGGCGAAGTGGGATCGATTACCGGGATGTACACAGTGCTGGTTGAGGGCGATGACTTCAACGAACCGATTTCCGATGCCGCCCGTTCGATACTCGATGGTCATATTACGTTATCGCGATCGCTGGCCTCGCGGCATCATTATCCGGCCATCGATGTGCTTGATTCAATCAGCCGTCTCATGCTGCATGTGGCTGGCCCGGAGCATCGGGAAGTCGCGGGCCGGGTGAAATCGTTGATGGCGACCTATCGGGACGCCGAAGATTTGATCAATATCGGGGCCTATGTGGCGGGATCATCGCCGGCAATCGACAAAGCAATTGCCTGCCATGATGAGATAAACAATTTCCTGAGGCAGGATATTTACGAAACGACCGATCCCAAAGAGGCGATTGCCCAACTTCCGCAGGTAATTGCGGCGGCGGATACAGTCGGGGAAAAGACAGGTGAGAAGATTTAGCTTTCGGTTCGAAAAGATCCTGATGTATCGGCGCCATCAGGAACTCGAAAAACAACGGGAACTGGCCAAGGTGAAGAGGATGGAGCAGGATCAGATCGAGAAGATCCTTCAGATGCGGCAGCAGCGGAGTCAGCTCATCGACGCCGAGCGGCAGGCTCTGACCGGGACTCTGAATGCCGGTCGCCTGAACACGTATTCGCGGTATTATCTGTTGTTGAAAAAGCAGGAGATTACCGCTCGGGAAATTCTTGGTGAGATTCGCAAAGAGGTCGCCAAACGGCGCGACATCTTACTGGCCGCAACGCGGCAACGAAAAATTTATGAGAAACTCAGAGAGAAGCACAAAGCACGATTCCAGCAGGAGCAAAAACTGCTGGAGCAGAAAGACAACGATGAACTGGGGATTAAACTCCAGTATCGCAAACAGTAATCCTTCCCTACCTCTTCACAACAAAAAAGCCCCGAATCTCCTCGGGGCTTTTTTATCTCTGCGATTAACAATTCAAATTTATTTCAACAACAGCATCTTCTTGCTGTCGGTGTCGTCGGCAGTGGTGATGCGATAGAAGTAAATGCCGGAAGCCACCGGGGAGCCGTAGTTATCGGTGCCGTCGAATTCCACTGAGTGATTGCCGGCGGGGAGGTCTTCATCGACCAGCGTGCGGACTTTCTGGCCCAGCAGGTTGAAGACATCCAGACGAACATGACCCTGGCGGGGGACGGCAAAGGCGATCCGGGTGGTCGGATTGAACGGATTTGGGTAATTTTGCTTTAGATCGAACTCCGTCGGCATCGGTAAATCGGTATCGGTTTCAACGCCGGTGGCCAGGTCGATGTCGAGATATCCCTTGATATAGATAGGTTGGAAGCCGGCATTCGTCGAATCGACAAAAAACAGCGCACCCTCGTTGTCAGGAAAAACAGTAATGGTATCAATTGGAATTACTTCAGCAGTATGATCAACCGGTATTGTAACGAATATTTTGGCCAAAAGCCCGGTTCCGGGGCTTACCGCACTTGACAATAAATTAATGTTGCCGAAGCGCACGATTGCCTGGGCCGTATCTATCTCGGTAATATTCAGGCCGAGGGTATCAAAACGGCTGCCGTCGAAAGACACCGAATCAATGAGAAGATCGTTATCGTGCAAAAGCAGGGCAACGTCAGTAGCCTTAACCGGCCCGGCATTTTTGTACCAGATATTGATTTCAGCCTGCTCTCCTGCTTTGACAGCGACTGAATCGATCCACAGGGTGTCACTCTCGAGTACAGGGTACTGTGCCATCGCCGCCGAGACAACCATCGGTATCAGGATAAGTGAAAATACTAAAATTTTGACCATACTCATGTCCACCGGTTAGAGTTCTGAACCCCATTTCAGCAAAATGTATGCAATAGAAATGGAATTTTGTCGACAGCGTGCTGTACGCAATAGTGGGCGACAGGCTATTTGTCTGTCTGACAACGAGGTACGTATTACATATTATAAAATATCACATTTTCCCGGATTTTTCAAACCATTTTTTGCATGCAGATAAGATTAGAGATATGCAGTCGCTTGCAAAATGAATTCCGAAACATTCATATGTACAATCGCCATTTTTATATAAATCAGCCGGCCTCAGGGCCGATATGTAGTACATGAGAACGCGTAGACGAGACATCCCCGAATGCAAGCCATCGAGTGTATGCGCATACCGCAAGTGCTGCTATATCGCTGAGGCGCTTGATTGCTATGGCTATAAGACCGATTGCGTGTTGTATAAGAAGTCCAATAATGAATTCTATACGCAGGCCAGTTTCCATGAGGCGGTCGACAGCCTGATCAACAAGACCAAAGCCAAATATCAGCAGCTTAGTGTGTAAAACAGGCAGCGGAAAAAAAATCATGTCAAGCCCGGAAAAGTATTCCGCTTTCGGGCTTGTTTTATCGCCCTCGACGTTCTGCCGATCATTCTTACTTATTGTCTGGCAATAACATCAATTACAAATACAGGTCTCTGGCACGGTCCTTGCAATCTGTCGGGCAGGAGGACTATGCGTATGATCCGAGGCTTGTACAAATCGGCGTCCGGGATGGTGCCGCAGGCGAAGAAGCAGGAAATCACTGCCAATAACATCGCCAACGCCAATACCGCCGGATACAAAAAAGACCAGGTGTTTCTCAACGAACTGGATCGGGCGACCGGCAAGATGGTTCCGAAAAAATCAGTCTGGCAGACACCGATGCTGGATCAGGTCTATACCGATTACACGCAGGGTGAATTCGACAGAACCGGCAACAGCTTCGATCTGGCTATCGGCGGTCGCGGATTTTTCGTCGTCGAAAGCCCCGATGGCGCCCAACAGCTCTATACGCGCAATGGCAGCTTTACTATCGATACCGAGGGGTATCTGGCGACGCTCGATGGCCTGCGGGTTATGGGTGATGGTGGACCGATTGCAATCGGCGAGGCCGAGACAGTCGATATCTCGGAGGCCGGTCAGATTTATATCAATGAAGAGCAGGTCGGCCAGGTGCAGGTTGTCGACTTTCCTGATTATGATGCGCTGGTCAAAGTCGGTGGCTCCGGATTCGAACTTGAAGATGAGGCTGAACCGACTCCCTCGGAAGATTTCACAATCCATCAGGGCTACGTCGAGAAAGCCAACATAAACGTGATCAAGGAGATGGTCGGCATGATTCTGACCCTGCGGAGTTATGAAGCAGGCGCCAAGGCCATCCAGAGCCAGGATGAGTCGCTGGAGGCATTGTTCCGTCACGTTGCCCAGACCAATATGTAAATCAGTGAAAGGGGTAGCATAGATGATTAAAGCTCTGAATACCGCCGCGACCGGAATGGTTGCACAGCAGATGAATATCGACAACATCGCCAACAACCTGGCCAACGTGAATACGACCGGGTTTAAAAAGGGGCGGGTTGAGTTTCAGGATATTCTTTACCAGAACTATCGCAAGGCCGGGACAGCCTCGGCCCTGGGCACTATTATTCCGGTCAATCTCGATGTCGGTTATGGCGCGCGGGCAGTGGCCACCACCCGCGAATTTTCCAATGGCTCCCTGATTATGACCGAAAATCCGACCGACCTGGCGATCGGCGGCAATGGTTTCTTTCAGATCCAGATGCCCGATGGAACGCTGGCCTATTCGCGCGACGGATCATTCCAGATTTCATCCGAGGGTCAACTGGTGACCGCCGACGGGTTCGCCATGACACCGGAGATAACTATTCCCGAAGACGCCACAGAATTATCGGTGGGAATCGATGGCCAGGTGTATGTCCTGGTGGTCGGCAGTGAATTGCCACAGGCGGTCGGCCAGATCGAACTGGCCAAGTTCATCAATCCGGCCGGCTTGAAGGCGGTGGGGCATAATTTGTTCGTCGAAACGCCGGCGTCGGGAAATCCCGTGACGGGCAATCCGACAACCGAAGGCCTGGGCCGCATTGATCAGGGCGCGCTGGAAACATCGAATGTCTCGGTGGTTGACGAGATGGTCAACATGATCATGGCGCAGCGCTCCTATGAAATCAACTCCAAGGTGATTCAGACCACCGATGAAATGTCGCAAACGACTAATAACCTCAAGAGGTAGATTATGACCCGCAGCCTCATGATAGTGCTGGCAATCGGAATGCTCGTTTCGATGACGGCGGCGGAAACACTGGAATCACGCGTGTGTAACTGGGCGGTAGTGGAATATAGCCTGGATACTACCGTTATCGAAGTCACTATGCATCGCTCGATGCTGCAGCATGAACTGGTAGATGATTTCCGTGTCGAAATCAAGGCGATGACCAAAAGCGAACCACGGGGCCGTTTTCCGCTGTATGTGTCGTTATACGATGGCGAGCAACTGATTGAAAAGGGCTCGGTGTCGCTCGATGTGCGTCATTATGCCGACATCCTGGTGCCACGGTATAATATCGATCGCCATGCGCATCTTGCTCCGGAGATGTTCGAGACCGATCGGATCGATATCACCAGCCTGACCGAACCGCTTCTTACCGAGCCATCACATCTCAAAGATACCCGGGCCGTGATGAATCTCATGGCCGGCCGGATGGTACCCCTCAAGCGAGTAGAGCGAATACCGGATGTCCTGTTTGGCGAGGCGGTCACGGTTCTGGCTATCAGTCCCATGCTCGAGATCACCGCACGGGGAGAGGCCCTTGAAAACGGTCATGTCGGTGAACCGATTCGAGTCAGAATTCGCGATACCCATAAAATTATCACCGGGACAATTACCGGCCCCGGACAAGTTGAATATCAGTTGTAACCGGGGTGGGAGGAAGAGATGTCATTCAAACGCATTGTGCTATTGACAATTATTCTGGTGTTGTTGCCGTTTACGATCAAAATCTATGCCGCTGATTTCGGGCAGAGTATGTCATTGTTTTCGGATATCAAAGCGCATAAAATCGGCGATATCCTGACGGTCAACATTTACGAAAATACGTCAGCGTCGAACAAAGCCGAGATGAAATCGGAAAAATCAGCCGATTTTGATCTCAAAGGCGGCCCGGGAACGGGGCCATTGGATTTTATCCCGCTGTTTGGCGTGTCGGGATCGCACAGCAATTCCTACGACGGCAAGGGCGAGAATATCCGCAACGGTAACCTTCGCGGCCGCATGTCGGTGACGGTTGTTGCGATGAAGGAAAACGGCGATCTGGTGATCGAAGGCAGCCGCACTGTCGGTATCTCCAATGATCGTGAGACAATCACGCTCTCGGGTGTGGTAAGGCAACGTGATATCAATCCGGGCAACAGTATTGACTCTTACCTGATTGCCGACGCCCAGATCATATACAAGGGCAAGGGTCCGGTCAATGATCACAGCCGCCCGGGACCAATCATGCGTTTCCTCAACTGGCTGTTTTAAAGGCGGGTAATCTATGATGCTCTGGAAGAAAATCATCGCAATGCTGATTCTGCTGGCGCTCACCGCCGGGATGATATCAGCCAATTCGGTTCGGATCAAGGATATCACCACATTCCAAAATGACGTTGAAGTCGATCTTATCGGCTATGGTCTGGTGATTGGTCTCGATGGCACCGGCGATGGCAAAGGCACCCAGTTTACCACCCAGGCGCTGGTGAATATGATGGAACGGATGGGACTGACAGTCGATGCCGACCAGGTTAAGGTCAAGAACGTTGCCGCGGTCATGGTGACCGCTAAAATTACCTCGGCCAACAAGCCGGGATCGCGTCTGGATGTAACCGTCTCATCAGTCGGTGATGCCAGTTCGCTCAGCGGCGGAACGCTTCTGATGACGCCTTTGTCTTCAATTGACGGCCAGGTATATGCCGTGGCCCAGGGAGCGGTGTCGATTGGCGGGTTCAATGTACAGCTCGAAGACAACAACAAAATCGTAAACAACTATACGCTGGTTGGTCGCGTACCGGGTGGCGCCCAGGTGAACCTGCAGCCCGCCGATACCGGTGACGAAAAAGACGTCTATTTGAGTTTGCGGCATCCCGATTATACGACCGCGTCGCGCATCGTCAACCGCATCAATCTCGAATACGGCTTGGCGGCCTATGCTGTTGACGAGGGCTCAGTACGGGTCAGGGTGCCGGATTCACTGGCTCATCCCAATGACAGGATCCGTTTCATCTCGACTATCGGCCGCCTGCGCATCGCCCCCGATGCTATCGCCCGAGTTGTCGTGAATGAAAAGACCGGAACGATTGTAGCCGGGCAGCATGTATCGATTTCTCCGGTCGCACTGGCTCATGGCAATTTGACGATTACAATCCGTTCGACACCGGTGATTTCGCAACCGTCGCCGTTTTCAGACGGCGAAACGGTGGTAACGTCTGAGACCAGCATCCGGGTCGAAGAAGAGACCGCGCGGGTGATTCAGTTCCCCGAAGTCATCACTATCTCGCAACTGGCGACAGCCTTGAACACTATGGGCGTCACACCGCGCGATATTATCGCCATCTTTCAGGCGATTAAGGA
Source organism: uncultured Ignavibacteriales bacterium (assembly GCA_964526635.1). Taxonomy (GTDB): domain Bacteria; phylum Zixibacteria; class MSB-5A5; order GN15; family JAAZOE01; genus CAZGLR01. The sequence goes on from CAZGLR010000036.1 coordinate 6,434, forward strand.
AACCGGGGCTCTGCGGGCCGAACTGGTGCTGATGTAATGTCAATCGATGGTCTCAAGGCTTCGGGTGGTTCGGCCGCGGTTGTCAAACCGCTGAATCATACCGGTAAAACGCTGGAGCATAAGAAGCTTGAGCTGAAAAAGGCCACCCGGCAATTCGAATCGTATTTCATCCTTCACATGCTCAAGGCGATGCGGCAGGCGATTCCCAAATCCGATTTTCTTTCCGGTGGTCTGGGGGAAGACCTGTACACTTCACTGTTTGATGAAGAACTGGCCCAGAAAATGTCCGGCATTTCGCCGGGAAGTATATCATCGGTTTTGTACAAATCGTTGGAACGCCGTCTTGAAGCCGTAGAAAAGCCACCCTCGATATCTGAAGGCGATACGCCGAGGCCGTTGCGGCCGGAAGATCGTACCGGCGCCAAGGCGGTTGACTATGCTCTCGAACCTGCCCGGCGACCGGCGATTCAGTCCGATCCCGTTTTGCAGCACTATGGTCCCTATATCGAAGAAGCCGCCCGGAAACACGATGTCAGTGCACGTCTGATACATGCTGTCATTATGACTGAATCGGGCGGGCGGGCCGATGCGATATCGCCAAAGGGAGCCAAGGGCCTGATGCAATTGATGGATGGCACGGCAGCGGAGCTGGGTGTGACCGACAGCCTCAATGCCCGTCAAAATATCCATGGCGGCACAAGATACCTCCGACAGCTTCTGGATAAGTATGACGGTAATCTTTCGACCGCGCTGGCAGCCTATAATGCGGGGCCTGGGACGGTTGACCGGTTCGGCGGAATGCCGCCGTATGCGGAAACACGCCAATATGTTGACCATATTCTCAGCCGGTTGAAGGCGCGGTAACGGCAAGACCGGCATTAAGATAAAAAACCTAAAGCGAATGCGACTATTGGCCGAAAACAATACTAACTGGATGGAACCATGAACAGACTATTGGATCGGCTCATACAGACCATCGCTGACGAAGCGGTGCTCTTCGAGAATTTCCTGAAGCTGCTGGAGCGGCAGCAGGGCGCCCTGATAAAGGGCGACGCTGATGTCATTCAGGAGACGACGGCTGAATTACAGATAGTGATTCAGCAGTCGCGGCAACTTGAACACAGCCGTGAGGAGATTGTCGAACAACTCCGGCAGGAAGCCGGAAGAGATGATAGTCTCACTGTCAGCAAGATCAGTGAGATGGCCGATGCTGCACGTGGTTCACAGCTCGCTCAGTTGCGGGAAACGATCCTGGGTCTGTATACCCGGATCGAGGAAACGCGGATGCGCAATGGTTTGCTGGTCGAGCAATCGGTCGAGCAGATTCACCATACGCTGAACATGATCAGCCGCATCCCTGAGCGCAAAGAGACCTACCGGCAACAGGGAACGTTGCGCACGGAATACGCTCCGGTAGGCGTTGACAGGAGAGTCTGATATGTCCGGGTTATTTCAGGGATTGGAAATCGGAAAGCGGGCCCTGCTCACCCATCAGTTGAGCATGAATACCATCGGCCATAACCTGGCCAATGTCGGTACGCCCGGGTATACCCGTCAGCGTGTCAAGGTGGCTACCGCCATGCCGTGGGAAACAGCGCAGTTTAACATCGGCAACGGTGTCGTGGTTACCGATATTGAGCATATTCGTGATAATTTTCTCACCACACAATATCGCCGCGAGAATAAATCGCTGGGCGAATGGACCAACAAGGAAAAGACGACCGCGCAGATCGAGGCGATTCTGAATGAACCGGGCGATAATGCCCTCAGCAATGTTATGAGCCGTTTCTGGGACGCCTGGCTGGATTTATCTAACGAGCCGGAATCAACCGGTGCGCGCGACCAACTGGTGGCCGAAACCGAACTCCTCGTGGATTCATTCCACCAACTCGACACACAATTGCGGACACTCCGTGATACGGCCAATAAGGACGTGGTCGGGATGGTCAAGCGGATTAACCTGTACGCCCGGGAGATTGCAAATTTGAATCGCCTGATTGTCGGCGAGGAGCTGGGTAATCAGAAGGCCAATGATCTACGCGACAGTCGCGATCTGCTTATCGATGAACTCTCGCAACTGGTTGATGTTACCACCCAGGAATTTCCCAACGGATCGACGTCGGTCTATATCTCCGGGCTGGCGATTGTCGATAATGCTGACGTCTTCGAGCTCGATACCAGGGTCAATCCCTCGGGCAAGATGGTCGTCAATGATATTGTCTGGAAAAATACGACAACCACCATCAAAGTCCGTGGCGGTGAACTCAAAGGGCTGCTTGATACCCGCGACAGTATTGTGCCCGACTACATGGAGAAGCTGGATAATATGGCCGCATCGCTGGTCGAGCAGGTCAATGCGGTGCATCGCACCGGGACGGGGCTCAACGGTCTGACCAATCTCGATTTCTTCAACAGCAGTTTTACGACGGCTGCAACGATACGCCTGGAATCCGGCATTGAATCGGATCCGCAAAGTATCGGGGCCTCGTTGTCGGGGAAACCGGGAGACAATGCCAACGCCCTGGCGATTCATGCCATCCGTCATCAACTGATTCTCTCGGGCGGATCGGCGACAATCGATGAATATTACAACGCCATGATCGGATCGATTGGCGTGGAAGCGCTGGAAGCGAAAACGTATAAGGGCAACTTTGAAACGCTGCTGCAACAGATTGAAAACTCGCGCCAATCGGTCCAGGGAGTCTCTCTCGATGAAGAGATGGCGAACATGGTACGCATGCAGCATGCGTACAATGCCGCAGCGCGTAGTATAACGACGATTGATGAAGCGTTGGGTACGGTCATCCAGGGAATGGGTGTCGTCGGACGCTAACGCTCCATGGGGGCGCCACGGAGGGTCATGTGCTAATATTGACACGGAAGTTGGGAGAATCGATCACCATCGGTGACGATATCAAAGTCACAGTGCTGGGTATATACGGCCGTCAGGTACGGCTGGGAATCGATGCGCCCTTGAAGGTAGTGGTTCACCGTGAAGAAATATACGTCAAGATTCAGAATGAGAATCAGAAGGCGTCGCGAACCATAAAGGAAGACCTGACCAATGTCATGCAGGCATTGAAAGGCAAATTGAAGAAAAACGACAAGAACGACAAATCGTCGCATGTCAGGTACAAAAAGGACAATGACAGCCGTTCGCACCCGGGCGAATGACCGGAATTGGATACGTCAGTGAACGATTATCACCGGGCGGCCGGATAATCCGGGCGTCGAGGGAGAAACTATGCGGGTAACGCATCAGATGATTATTGATCGGACGATTTCCAGTCTGTCCAATAATATCACCCGCCTGATGAATATTGAGCGGATGCTGGCAACCGGCAAACAGATCAATGTGCCCTCGGATAATCCGATCGGCTCGCAGCATGTCATGAATTACAAGACCAGGATCGGACAGATCCAGCAGTATCAGACCAATATCACGCAGGGAATCAGCCGGCTTTCGACCTATGAATCGGGTCTGGCTGATCTCAAAAACTTCAATGATACCGCTCTGGAGATCGCGATCTCAATGGGTAACGATACTTTTGATGAAACCGCCCGGCTGGGCGCCGCCCAGGAAGTGGAATCGCTCATGGAACAGATCCTTCAGATCGGCAACATGCAGCGCGACGGCCGGTACATGTTTTCCGGCCATGAGACACGCCTTAAGCCGCTGATCAGATCGGCCAATGGCGTCGAGTATATGGGCGATACCGGCCTGGTCGATATTGAGGTCGATGTCAATTCGCGCATCAAATCCAACCTGATCGGGCAGAATGTATTTCTCAAGCAATTGTCAACTATCGGAGAAGGTGCCGATCTGCATACCGGCGTGGTGGGGACGACTCTGCTGGCTGATCTCAATATGGGCGGCGGCATCGACCTGATTTCCGGCGCCAATCCCGGAGAGTTCACGATCACGGATAACAATTTGAACTCGACGATCACGATAAACTTGAACAATGACCCTGCCGGTAACCCGGCCCCGCCACCGGTTGATGTCGATGAGATTGTAAATAGAATCAATGGTCAGCTTGGCCTGGCCGGGAGTACGCTGCAGGTGACGATTCCCGATACCGGTGCGCGCCTGCAATGGGATACGACCGTCCCCGCAACTAACTCGATTACTGCTGATACGCCACTGGCGAATCTCAATGGTGGCCGCGGCGTGGATATTTCATCGGGCGAATTTCGGGTGCGGGATGCCACCTCAACAACGGTGCTGGATATCGATATATCTTCGGCTGAGACGGTCGATGATGTTATCACGACTGTGCAGGCGGCCTTGGATGCCACCTTCGGGGCCGGCGTCGTGACCTTTGGATTGAATGCCGACAATAACGGCTTTGCCTTTGATGACACCACCGGCGGGACACTCGATTTGTTGGTCGAGGAAATGCCCGGACTGGATTCGACAACCGCCTCGGATCTGGGGATTGTCGGAACGATTGATCCGTTGCTGACCGGACGTGATCTGGAACCGCAGCCGGATTTTGATGTGGCCGATATCGGCTTGCAGACCACTATTGCGGACCTGGGGCTCGACGGTGAAGTCCGGGCCGATCGGATGGGCGATGACATTATCCCGCAGTTGACCGGTACGACGCTGCTGTCGACGCTCAACGCTAAAGCGGGATTCAATATGGGCAGTATCAAGATTTCGCAGGGCAGCCTGACCCGTACGCTTGATTTGTCCGACTCGGCTCTGCCGCCCAATCCGACCATCAATGATCTCATCAACGCGATTAATACGACCGGTCTGGATATCACAGCTTCAATCAATGAGGCCGGCACCGGGATTCAGATTGTCTCTGATGACCCGACCCGGACGCTGATCGTGGAGAATGTCGATACCAACGACCGGACGGCGTCGATGCTCGGTATCATTGGTGCGCCGGATGTTTTGAGTACAATGATGCTGCTGGAAACATCACTGCGAAACAATGACAGTGAATTGGCCCGGCAACTGGTGGGAAATCTCGAAGATAACATTCAGCATTTGCTGTCGGTCCGGGCGGAAGTTGGCACCCGCGTAATCCGCCTTGAGACGACCCAGTACCGTCATGAAGAAACGGAGATAAATCTCAAGAAGCTGTTGTCGGAAGTAGAGGATGCCGACATCACGACACTCGTCGCCGAACTGGCGAATCAGGAAAATTTGTACCAGGCGTCGCTTTTGGCCAGTTCCAAGGTCATCCAGCCGTCGCTTTTGGACTTTTTAAGATAAGTGGAATGGGGTGGATATGAAGTTAGAAACGACGCGATTCGGTGAACTCGATATCCCGGAAGATATGATTATCGAAATGAAAAAGCCGGTTCTGGGATTTGAGGAATTGCGGCAGTATGTCATTGTCGAGACCGAAGATTTCGAGCCGTTTCGCTGGTTCCAGTCAATCGACAATCCGGATACGGCGTTCGTCCTGGTCAATCCGTTGTTGTTTTTCCCTGATTATCAGGTGGAAGTCAATCCGAGGGAAATCGAGGAACTGGCGGTCGACAATCCTGAAGAAGTTATCGCTTATGTTATTGTGACAATCCCCCGCGATTATACCAAAATGACAGCGAATCTTCAGGGACCGATATTGATTAACACCCGGACGCGTCTGGCCAAACAGATCGTCCTGGTCAATTCGCAGTATCGGATACGGCATCGCCTGATTCAGACAGATGCCGCCAGACAGCACAGTCAGGATAAAGTCCCGGTCGGGATATAGACACTATCGCCGGAAGTACGGGCAGGGATGCCCGTCGTATGCATCATTAAAGTGCTTAGTGACCGTAATCATCGGAGAGAGGGTCCATGAGTAAGAAAAAAAGCAACCCCCGCAGGAAAAAGACACCGTCGCAGAAAAAGACCGCGCGACCATCTCGAGTAAGTCGCACTGCCACCATCCCGGTTTCATCCATCGATTCGGTTACGACGAAAAAGCTGATCGAAGCCGATAAGCTGATGCAAAACGGCCGGTATGAAGAGGCGCTTGCCGTCGCCGAGCCATTGTGGGAAAAAATAAGTAGCGATGATGGTCCGCATTATCTGGCCCTGGCCCGGGTTTTAGGGCAGTGCACGCTGCGGATGAATCGCGTGGCGGACACGCTCGACTACATCTCTGAAGCGCTGACAATGGCCGGGCAGGCCCTTGATTTTCATTTCCTGGCAGCCCTGGCCCTGGGCTTGTCTGACAGATATCATGATGCCCGTCCGCATTGTGAAGCGTACTTGCAGCGTTATGACGCCGTGAGTGCCGGCAAGGCGGCCTGGGGACACTGGGATGAGACGCGCCGGGTAAAATTCCAGATTCTCAACGCCCTGGGAATTGCGCTGATTGAAGACGACGACCATAATCGTGCCGAGCAGGCTTTTCGAGAAGCTATAGATCTGGCGCCGGATTACGATTCTTCTTATGTCAACCTGAACGTCCTGTATACCTCGCAGAACCGCCATAAAGAAGCGACTGCCGTCATACAACAGGGGCTGAAGCAGGCGCCCGAATCGGCGCAACTGCGCCAGCTGGCCGGAAGCCGGGGAACAGGTTCGACTGTTTCGGTCTGTATGATTGTCAAAAACGAAGAAGAATTTCTGCCGCGCTGTTTGAAATCGGTGGCGCCGTTTGCCGATGAGATTATTGTCGTGGATACCGGCTCTGAGGATCGGACGGTGGCGATTGCGGAAGAACATGGCGCGATTGTACATCATTACCCCTGGCAGGGCGATTTTTCATCAGCCCGCAACGAATCACTCAAATATGCCACCAAGGACTGGGTCTTTATTATCGATGCCGATGAAGAAGTCCCGGCCGAAGATATCGAAAAACTCAGGTTTTTCCTCAAGCAACCTGATATCAGTGTGTTTTCCATATCGGTGTATAACAAGTCATTGCAGACGGGAACGGTATCATCGTTTTTGCCATCGGTGCGGTTTTTCCGCAGGCGCTTGAATCTCAGGTATTACGGTATTGTTCACAACCGCCTGAAAATCCCTAAATCGTGTAAGATTATCCGTAGCAGTGTGCGCCTGTTTCATTATGGCTATGATCTGGCCCAGGAGAAGATGGCCAGGAAAATCGACCGGACCAGGGCATTGCTGGAGAAACAGCTTGAGCTGGATCCCAGCGACGTCTACGCCAATTTCAACATGGCGCAGCTACTTTTCGGCTATGGCCTGGATGATGAGCACCGAGAGAATTGTGAATTGATTGTCGAGCATGCCGGACGGGTGCTGGCCAATCCGATTTCGAAGACGCGGGATTATCGAGGACAACGCCTGATGGCCTATCTGCAGCGGGCGTCGGCGCTGATTGCCCTCAGGCACTATGATGAGGCCGAAACGTTGTGTAAAGAGGCCCTGAATTATAAAGAAGATTATCTCGATGCCGTCATGATCCTGGGGCACTGCTATTTCGAGCAGGGCAGGATGAGTCAATCGAGGCAGCAATATGAAGAATATCTTCGTATGCGCCGCACCTACAAGGCCGACGATGAAGTTGATAATGTCATCATGCGGTATCTCGATTCTGAGCATATAGCCTGGTTCGGCCTGGCTATGATTGACCATATGGCCAATAATACCGATGCCGCCATCGAGAGCTATCTTCATGTTCTCGAGACACAGGAGTTTTATCGCGATACTTTTTGTCGTCTGGGTAAGTTGTCTTTCGATAAGGAAGAGTATTCACAGGCAGAACAGTATTTCCGGAGGGAACTGGAGATTTCGCCGGAATCGGTAAAAGCCTGGTTCGGTCTTGGTCTGTCCTGTGAAAAGCTGGAGCAGCTTTCCGAAGCCGCCGAAGCGATGAAAGCGGCGGCGCGGTTCGATCCGGGCAATACACTGATCGCTTTTCAGGCGGGGAAGACGTGTCTGCTGGCCGATGACATAGTCGCCGGTCGGGAGTTGTTAATGCAGACGGTGTCGGCCAGAGACATTACGGCCCCGATGCTCGATGAAGTAGCTGATTTATTATATACTCACGAATGTTTCACCGAAGCGATCGGAGTGTATGAGCGGCTGATTTCGGTCAAGCCGGATCATCTGGATGCCCGCAGTGGGCTGGCCAATTGTTATGCTCGATTAAAAGACGACCAGCGGGCAATAACGTTATACCGGGAGTTAATTCGGATGAATCCGAATTATATACCGCCGTATCGAAATCTGGGTGTTATTCTGGCCAGGCAGGGCAAGACAGAGGAAGCGTTGACCTATCTTTTGACCTATGCTCAAGTGGCGCAGAAAGATACTGATATTCTGCGGCTGGTCGGCGAGTTACTTCTGGCCATTGGTCAGTATGCCGACGCGGTGCCAAGCCTTGAGGCCTATCTGCGGGACTGCCCGGGTGATTACCTCACCCTGTTCAATCTGGCCGAAGCCTATAATCACCTTGGATTTACAGACGCCGCTGAGGCCGGCTACCGGCAGGTTATGGCGATGGCTCCCGATTTTGCGCAAGCGCACGAGCGACTTCGCGACAGGGGGATGATAGCAACGGCTACTGAACAGTAAGTATGTGAGCTGTCGGTTATTGTAAAAATCAATAAAGTCTCCAGAAATCACGCCGATATCAAGAAATAGAGAAAGAGGAAAAGACCGTCCGGCACCGGCGATGTCGGAGCCCGGGCGGTGCGTCTGATTCTCGCATAGGACATACGGCCATGGATTGGCAGCAAGGATACATCCATAAGCCTCTACGGGCAAGGAAGTCCCGTAGTACGCTCAAGGAGGACTCTTAATGTCTCTGCGAATTAACAACAATATCGCTGCCATTAATGCGCACCGTAACTTGACGCTGACAACCCGTTCGTTGTCCTCGTCGATGGAAAAGCTCTCATCCGGTTACCGGATCAACCGTGCCAGTGACAGCCCGGCCGGTTTGGTGATCTCCGAGCAGTTCCGTGCGCAGATCGCCGGTCTGAACCGAGCCATCGAAAACTCTGAAGGTTCGATCAACATGATTCAGACCGCTGAAGGCGCGCTCAACGAAATCAACAACCTGTTGATTTCCATGCGCGAACTGGCCATTCACGCGGCCAACGAAGGTTTTAACGACACCGATCAGCTCGCTGCCGACCAGGCTGAAATCGACAATGCGATTGCCACTGTCGATCGTATTGCCGCCAACACTCAGTTCGGTACCAAGAAGCTGCTCGATGGTTCCAATGCCAACCTGGCGACGATTACGTCGCTCAACCAGAACAATCTTAACATCGTTGAGTCCAGGCTCAATACCGGTACGCATACTTTGCAGACGGTTAAGATCACTGATTCCACGGCGACTCTTAACTCGACCTCGCTGGGTATTTCGCTGGCCGGTTCGGCTGGTAACCCGGATAACCTGACCGAAGGTATCCATGAACTCGACGTCATGCAGTCATCTGATGTTGCTTCCAAGACGACCAACAGCATTTCCGCTCTGGATGCCTGGGGCAACGGCTTCACGATCGGTGCGACTCAGTCCGAAGCCACGGTGTTCAGCACCACAGCTTTCTCGAACCTGGCTACCACTACAACTGCTCAAGTGGTTTTGAACTACCAGCAGAACGGCGAAACAGTTTCCGGCGCCCGGACGTTCAACGTCAGCATCGCGTCGACCGATACGGCGACCGATATCGCCGCCAAGTTCAATACTGCGATTGCCAATGACAGTGTCATCGGTGGTCTGGTAGTGGCGACTTCCGGCGCCGGTAACGGTACGCTTGGCTTTATGACGGTCAACGCCGGTACTCAGTACTCGCTGAACGTCGAAAGCTTCACGGCCGGTTTGGCTTCGGTCGGTGCCATCGCCGCTGATACCGATGCCCGCGGTACTTCGCTGAACACATTGCAGTTCCGTGTTGAAACCGAGGCAACCGGTTCGGCTGCGACCCTCGATAGTGTTGTCATCGCTGCCGGTACCTATAATACCATGGCGGGCCTCAACACCGCGATCAACAACGCTCTGGCTACGGCCTGGAACGGTGGTGGCACGGTGATGCAATCGGCTGTCTATGACAGCAACAAGATCCAGTTCAAGACCTTCGACGAAGGTTCTGACTACTCGGTGCAGTTTGTTACCGGCGGTTCTGAAAAGTATCGTCTGGAAGAAGCCCTCGGTCTCGATAGCGATACCACCAAACGTTCCGGTATTGACGCGATCGTGAGCTTCGATGGCTATCGTACCGATGTTACGTCGGTCAAGTATGCCTCCCAGGCGACCGTGACTATCTACAACAAGGATGGTGACGCAGATACGCTGGGTCGGGGTTCAGTACTTTTGAGCCTGGATACCGCTCAAAACGGTATTGATACCGGTAACCTGTTGCTCGATGTCGAGGCGGCTACATACAGTGTTTCGCTCGACGGCGGGCCGTCGCAGACGGTGACTGCCGGTGTCGATTCCCTGGTGTACAACCGTGATCGCACCCAGTCACTGAAGATGGTGGTTGATCTGCGGTCGACCGGGGAAACCCATACGATCGAGAATACCGATCAGTCACTGGTATTCCAGATTGGTGGTAATGTCGGCCAGACGGCCAAGATTGGTATCAAGAACATGGGTGCGTCTTCGCTGGCCAAGAATGTCGCCGGCAACATGTTCGCGAACCTGTCTGAAATTGACGTGACCAGTGCCCAGGGCGCTCAGGATGCTCAGGGCTTGATCGACAAGGCAATCAATGAAGTGTCCACGCTCCGCGGTACGCTCGGTTCGTTCCAGAAGAACTCTCTGGAATCCAACCTGCGCAACCTGCGGATCGCCCAGCAGAACCTGACCTCGTCAGAATCCAGTATTCGTGACACCGACATGGCGCTTGAAATGTCGAACTTCACGAAGAACCAGATTCTCATGCAAGCCGGCACCGCCATGCTGGCTCAGGCGAACCAGGTTCCGCAGGTCGTCCTGTCGCTCTTTGGTTAATAGATGATCCAGGTGTATTCGGAGGGGAGTTCTCCCCTCCGAATCACCGCATCTGAAGTGAGGTGAAATCATGCAGTTGGACAACATACCGCCGACTGCGGGACATCACACCAGGGCGGTAACGCCGGCATCTTCAGGCAAAGGACCGGAAACACCGCCTCTGCAAACGGCGCCACCGGCAGCCGACGACGGCGGATCACGAGCGATCCGAGAGGATCGACTGGAGCAACAGACACCAAGTACGGATGAACTAAGAGAAACCGTCGAGGAACTCTCGAAATACACCGGTTGGGGTAATTTCGATATCAGTTTCAGCAGGGATGACAAGACTGACAGCCTGGTGGTCACTCTGACCGACCGTGATTCCGGAGAGATGATCCGGCAGTTTCCGCCGGAGGAGATTTTATCTCTCAAGTCGCATTTGCGACGGGCACTCGGTTTGGTTTTTGACCATATGGCATAATCAGGTTGCACCACATCGGATGAGGACACGACAATGCCCGGATTAAACTCAATAGAAGGTCTGGCGTCAGGGCTGAATACGACCGAAATTATCAACGCCACGATTACCCTGGAACGTCAGCCGGCGGTACTGGTCGAACGGGAAAGAGCCCTGCGGACGCAGGAGTTGACGACGTTTAAGTCGTTGTCAGCCAAAATACTGGCCCTTGAAAATGCTATCCGTAAACTGAACAGCAAAAGCGCCTTCTCGCAGGCCTCGATTTTTGTTTCGGACGAGGCCTACCTGAGCGCTTCAGCCACCGATGAAGTGACAGCCGGCAGTTACAATCTCAATGTCCTCGCCCTTGCCCAGAATCACCAGATTGCCTCGCAGGGATTTGATGAGTTGACTCAGACGATTTTCGGGAAGGGTACGATAAGTCTCAAACTGGGTGCTGATAACCCGACGATCATAACTATAGAAGACGGCCAGAATTCCCTGATCGGGATTAAAAACGCCATCAACGACGCCGATATCGGAGTGAGCGCATCAATTGTGAATGACGGCTCCAGTTCCAATCCATATCGTTTGATTCTCACCGGTAATCGGACCGGCGCGACCAATACAGTTTCAGTGAGTTCGTCGCTGACCGGGGGGCTGAATCTCGATTTCGATACATCGTCGTTTGATGCACCCGAAGAAGTGTCGTTTTCATCGGCGACAACCTCGGCCATCTCCCTGGGCGCCACTGCGGCGTATACCGGGAGTACCAACAAGACGTTTACGTTTACCGTTGATGGCAGTGGCACCCAGACTGTGGGTATGGGCAATATCGTCCTGAACTGGGTGGATTCGTCGGATCCAACGAATACCGGACAAATTGTAGTCGATCAGGCTGATACCAGTATCGATGGCCCCGAAGGCCTCAAACTCAGTTTTACCAGCGGCGATCTGGCGGCTGGAGATTCGTTCCAGGTAACCGCGTTTGCACCGCTTTTGCAGCAGGCCTCCAACGCGAAAATCTCGGTGGGATCGTCGGTCAACGGGGCGTCGCCGATTACCATCAGTTCCGATACCAATACCTTTGCAGATGTCATTCCCGGCGTGACGATTGACGCCAATAAAATAACGACCGATGAATCCGGACCGATTACAGTCAAGACCGGTTTGAATGTCGACGGTGTCAAAGACAATATCAGCGACTTTATTTCAGCGTACAACGGTGTCCTGAGTTTTATTGATTCTCAGAATGAATTTGATGCCGAAACCAGCGAGGGCGGAGTGCTGCTGGGTGATTCGACCGTACAGAATATACAGGCGCGACTGAAGCGCATGATACTCGAACCGATTGCCGGGCTTGATCGGGAGATGAATACGCTTTCGGCTATCGGCATTCGCACCAACAGCAGCGGCGAACTGGCGATTCGTAATGACGCCAAATTGACCAAAGCGCTGGAAGAAAATTTCGAAGGGGTGCTTAAGCTGTTTGTTGATGGCGGCAGCTCGTCGGTCACCGGTATTGAATTTATCAGCGCCGAATCGGGCATCGAGGGCGGTGCCGAATATGTGGTTGATATCACACAGGCGGCAACACAGGGCTACATGGCCGCCACCAGTATCTCCGATCCGGCCACGTCGCCGTTGACCTTGACCGAAAATGGTAACAAACTCAAGTTGCGGATCGACGGCCTTGTCTCCGGCGAGATCGGGCTGACCGCGCGAACCTACACCTCAGGCGAAGACCTGGCCCAGGAACTCCAGACGCGCATCAATAATGATGATAAAATCGGAGATAAGGGGGTCAGTGTCGAATGGGTGCATTCAGGATTGAACAAGGGGTATTTGAAAATATCGTCCGCGTCCTATGGCTCCCAGTCAAAAGTCGGCATTGTTACCTCAATCGGTGATACGGCATACTCAGTTCTCGGCTTCATCGAGGGACAGGAGATCAACGGCAAGGACGTCATCGGGACGATAAACGGTGAAGAGGCCGAGGGCAAGGGCCAGTTGTTGATCGGCAAAGATGATAATGCCACCACCGCCGGGCTGCAGCTTAAGGTCACCCTGACATCATCGCAATTATCCGACGGAGACGAGGGTACTATCTCGATTACCCGTGGCCTGTCGTCGATTATGGGCGATGGTCTCGGTTTGATCAATAATGATAGCAATGGCATAATCGCACGCAAGGAACGGGCGCTGAAGAATCAGATCGAGGACATGCGCAAATATATCGAGGAGTTTGACGAGCGGCTGATAAAACGGCGGGAGCGGTTGCAGGACGAGTGGACGCAACTGGAAGTAGCGTTGTCGAATTTCCAGAGCCAGAGTACGTTTCTCACCAACCAACTTAAGCAGGTAGAAGCAAATACAAACAGAATATTGGGGAATAATTAAATGAGTACGGGGCTGACAGCATATAAGAAGATTTCAACGATGGGAATGTCCCAGATCGATCTGGTCCTGGCAGTTTACCGGGGTACGCTGGATTTTATCGACCAGGCCAAGGAGCACTTTGAGGGCAATGCTGCCGCTGACGGCCGGACAGCCTGTGAGCGGGCGCGTAAATGCCTGGTACATCTGTATACCACCCTTGATATGGACAGGGGCGGTGACATTGCGGCGCAACTGGGTAGTCTCTATGCCTATACTATCGAACAGCTCGATGTCGCCTCAGCCAATAAAGATAATAAGAAGCTCGATGCCATACGCGAGATTATCTCCAACCTGAGAAGCGGGTGGGAGGAATTAAAACAATCCGGAGCTGCCGCGCCGTCGTCGGAAAAGAAGTCGCCGTCAGCGGTCCCGCCGGACAAAACACCGCCCGCCGAAAGGCGCAGTGGAATAACCGTCTCGGCCTGAGAAAGGGAATGATGGAATACAACGCAATTACCCAGATGGAGCAGCAACTGCTGCGTATACTCAAGGAAGAGTACTCATTCTATCAGTCATTATATATCCTCATTGACAAACAGCGGGATTCGCTTAAATTTGACAAAGAGGAAAAGCTGCTCGATATCTATACAGAAATCGAACGCTGCCACAAGCGCATCGAGGCGTCGGAAGAAAAGATTGCCCGGCTGCGGAAGGACAACGAAAAGCTGTTCACTATTGCGGCGTCGGCTCCGGATATCAAGAAGGTGGCGCAAGCGATTGTGACTTTGGTTCGTAAGAATCTCGATCTGGTCAGGGATAACGAAGCTTATGCCAGCGAGCGGTATCAGCGCCTGCAAAAAGATCTCCGTGACTTGCAGCAGTCGAGCAAGATAGTGCAATATGTAAAAGAATTGGACTCATCGCCTCAATTCGTCGACCGAAAGAACTAATTGTTCTAAAGATCGAGATTTTGGTCGTCGATAATTGGAATAGAGGTGGTTATTGATGAAAATAGGACCAGTCAACGAGGGCTCCGGGCCTGAGCGTCCGGACCAGAAGCATCTGGAAGAGACCAGAGCATCCAGGGAAACGGATCGCCATCAGCCGGCCAGAGACGCTGTCGATATATCGCCTGAGGGGCGATCGATGGCGCAGCGGGCCCGACAGGTGACGGAAGTCCCCGCGGATCGTCGCGACCCTCTCTCGGCCGAAAACCGGGATGACGCCGTGGCCGCGTATCGCGACGATGATACCGCCGATCTGCGGGAGTTGCTTGCTGAAGACCTGGCGGCCCTGGATGACAGTCAGAGTGAGGTGCGAGCCGATAAGATCGCCCGCGCCAAAGAGCATATCGAATCCGGCCATTATAGCCGCCGCGATGTGCACGAAACAATAGCTCAGCGGATCACTGATACCTTTCTTGGCGAATAATCGACCCGGAGTCATCTAACCGGTGTTCGGTTGATACCAGCGGGGGGCGACCGTCTACGGGGAGCGCTGGAGACTATGACAACGGAATCAACAGCATCGGTCGATGAACGCCTGACCAGACTTATCGGTGGTATCAATAGTCTGCCGACACCGCCGATTGTCTTTACCCAAATTCAAAAAGTCCTCAATAATCCGCATACATCGGCCTATGACATCGGGGGGATTCTTCAGGAAGATCCGGCCATATCGGCCAAGGTCCTGAAGATGACCAACTCGGCCTATTACGGTCTCAGCCGGACGATCGAATCGGTCAAGCAGGCAGTGGTCATCATCGGCCTGGAAGCGATTAAAAACCTGGTGCTGTCGGCTTCGGTGCTCGAGGCGTTTAAAAGCGATACCGTCTCGGCCGATTTTCAGGAAAACTTCTGGCGGCATTCGCTGGCCACAGCTATCACCGCCCGGACCTTTGGGCATATTCTCCGGGATAAGCAGACGTTTGACGTCGAAGCGGCCTTCTCCGCGGGGATGTTGCACAATATCGGAAAAATGATTATGGTGCTCCATATACCCGAGGATTTCAAGAAGGCGGAAGAAGCCAAAGCACAATTCCCGACTATTCCTGATTACATGGTAGAGGAAAAAACACTCGGCTATGATCACGCTATGCTTGGATCGTTACTGGCCCAGCATTGGCAGTTGCCGCAGAAACTGGCCGAATCGATCCGTTATCATCATTATCCGATGTCAGCAGCGATTGAAGAAAACAACCTGCCGCTATTGATCTATGCCTCCAACTGGATGGCGACCTACAGCTTCGAGTACGATCCGGACGAGGACGTGGAACCCGATATGGAGCCATTGCAGGAGTCTGTTCTGGAACGCCTCGGAGTCTCCACTCACAAGCTGAAATCACTGGTCGGCCGCCTCCGGGAAGAATACAGCAAGGCAGAGACCTTCATGGAAATGGCCAAAGGCTGATTTCTTCCTCAACTGGCCGTTTTTTCCTGCCGATACAAGTATAAAAGCTCCTTGTGGGGTATTTTCGCCCCCCCTTTTTCTATCAAAAAGCCAGGAGATAGTCAATTTTTGAACAGAGCTGCCGATATCCTGAAATAAGGACAATGGGTGCGGTTCGGTGATGTCTTCGGCATCATGACGCACATATTCAGCGGTTCCAGTCATGGAGTGACATACTATGCCGGCGACATTGCAGGAAGCAGAAGTCTTATTCCGCAAGGGGAAAATCGATCAGGCCAAACAGACGCTGGAGCGCCTGGTCGAAGAGAATCCCGAACATCCGGGAATACTTAATGATCTCGGCGTGATTGCCTTCAACGAGCAGCGCCTGGGCGAGGCGGCCACGTATTTTTCACGGGCAATCAGTGCCGATCCGTTTCATATTGAAGCAGTTTCAAACTATTGCGGCCTGCTGGAATCAATCGGTTCGCTGCATAAGGCGTTGCCCATTCTGGAGACAGTCCTGCACAAGTATCCCGACAATGCCATAATCGCAGAATTCCACCGGAAAGCACAACAGAATCAGGCGGCCCTGGCACTGGCTGATACTTGCGGGCGGGAAGATGATGATACTCAGTCGCCCGAAGATGAAGAGTGCACCACCGGGGCGAAATACCTGGATGATGATGCCCCGGTATCCGAAGCAAAGACTGATCCGGGCGTGGCCGACAATCCACCACTCAACCCGGTCGCGGAAAATAACGAGGTCGAAGATAATCCCAGCGCTGTTGATGATGTCACGAATGAGCCCACTGATGAGACAGCCGTCGAATATACGCCGGATGATAATGCGGATGTGCACAGAACGGATGATGCCGCAGCGAGCCATACATCATTGACCGAATCAATACCATCGGCCGGAGAAGTCAATAACAATGCTCCCGGTCTTTCAACCGAAATTGCCCGCGTCGGAGTTATTTGTCCGCCGGGGATGGAATCGTTTGTCAAACCCGTGGTCGAATTTCTGTCGGAGAGCTTTCCGGTCAAGACGTGTTACACAACCAATTCGGCTGAATTAACCGCGGTCATCAACTGGGCCGATATTGTCTGGATCGAGTGGGCCAATGAACTGGCCGTCGAGTTTACCCGCGTCATGCCGCCCAACTCCGGTAAACGGGTAATTTGCCGGCTGCATTCCTATGAAGCCTTTACCCCGTTTCCACAGCAAATCGACTGGTCCAAAGTCGATGATCTGATTTTTGTCGCTCACCATATCAAGGACCATGTGCTGCAGACCGTACCCGGGTTGGCCGAGACAGTGCGCCGTATTCATGTCATTCCCAGCGGAGTTGATCTGGAAAAGTTTCCCTTTACCGCACGGCAATGCGGGACAAGCCTGGCGTATGTCGGATATATAAATTATAAGAAGGGCCCGATGCTTCTGGTGCACGCTATCGAGCGGCTGGTTCGTCTCAATCCTGAATACAAACTGCATATCGCCGGTAAGATACAGGATGATCGTTACACGCTGTACTGGCAGCAGATGGTCACTGAAATGGGCCTGCAGAACAATTTGCAGTTCGACGGCTGGATTGAGGATTTGCCGTCGTGGCTGGCCGACAAGCAGTACATCATCTCAAGTTCGGTACTCGAATCTCAGGGGATGGGGATAATGGAGGCGATGGCCTGCGGGCTCAAGCCGGTTGTTCATAATTTCGTCGGCGCCCGTGGCATCTATGACAGCAAATATCTCTGGAATACCATCAATGATTTTGTCGAACAGGTTGCCTCGCCCGAATATGATTCGGCCGAGTATCGCGGCTTTATCGAGCAAAACTACTCCCTGGGTCGTCAACGTGAGGCGATTATTGGTGTCGTATCTCATCTGGCCGCACAGCGACCGCATGTTGCGGGTCAGACCGCAGCAGCACCGGGCCAGACAACAGGCAATCAGCCGGAGTCTTTCTGCGGCGCGGGGTCATACCTGGCCAATACCCGGGAGATGCGGACATTTCTGGAAGAAGTCCTGAAGAACTACGATATCAAATCGATGATCGATGTCGGTTGCGGCGACTGGAACTGGATGAAACTGGTCGATCTCGATGGTATCGAATACACCGGTTACGATCTCGATGAGGAATTCATCCGGCAGAATCGCGAGAAGTATCCGGACCACAACTTTGAGGTGGCCGATGCGCTCAATACCTCCTGGCCCGCGGTGGATCTTATCCTGTGTCGTGATGTCTTCATCCACCTGAAAAACGATGATATCCAGAAACTGCTGGACAGTTTCAAGCGCAGCGGCGCCCGGTACCTGGTGGCGACATCATACGATTTCCTGAAAATGAACGCTGATTTTACCGACCAGCAGAAGCAGTACCGCTATACCCGTATCTCGCGACCGTCGCGCCTGGTCAATCTTGCCATTGAACCCTATGGCCTCGGTGATCCCGATGTGTATATCCGTGAAAACAACAGCGAGGCCTGCCAGAACCGTATCATAGGAATCTGGAAACTTAAATAACGGGAAACGACAGCATGGTAAAACGATTTATATTTGGACTTGGCTCAGGTCGCTCGGGAACCGACTCGCTGGCCCGTCTGCTCGACAGCCAGCCGGGATTTACCGTCAGCCATGAGATTACCGGCGGGCCGGCATGGCAATTCAATCACGGCTATCTCGAAATTCTGCTATCGCGGCTCCACACCAAGGAGACGCCGGTGGTGGGAGATGTGGCCTATCATTTGTTGCCGTATGTCGAAGCCCTGCTGGAGCGTTTGCACGACGCTCGCTTTGTCTGTCTGAAGCGCGACAAAGAAAAAACCGTGGCCAGTTTCCGGGATAAGCTTACCGATCGCGGGACACCGTGGCATATGGGCATTTGGAAAGGCGATTGCTGGGAGGGCGCCTATATCACCCCGGAGGTCGAGAATTTCGAAGAATTGATCTCGATCTATTGGGAAAACTATTATGCCCATGCTCAGATGCTTCAGGCCAAATATCCTGACCGTTTTCGTATCTGGCCGCTTGAGGCTTTGAACGCCGAGGATAGTCAACGTGAAATCCTGCAGTTTGTCGGCGTTCCGGATGATGAAATGGTCCTCCAGGTGGGCATACGAAGCAATACCAATCCCCTGAAGGCGGCCGTGCAGCAACCAGAGAGCGGCCCGCGGGCTCCCGAGCAAGCGGCAATGACAATTCCTGCTGACGCGAGTGACCCCATGGCAGTATCCCGTGAGATCACAGCCCCAGAATCCGAAATGGATGACGCTGCAGGATTTGTTACCGACACACCAGATGGTGAAGCGGATGAACGGATAGAAACAGCCGAAGTACGCGACGCCGATAAGACCGGGGAAGCCGCCTCTCAAAGGAATAGCCAGACAACTGATTTAGAGCCGGATAGCGCTTCCGGTTCGCCCGGTATTCCAATGCTCGAGGGAATCTCTACGATTGCGGATACGAGGAATACGCATATCGAAGAACCAGCCCCAGGGGCCATTGCGCAGCAGGATGAAAAAACCGCGCAGTCGGCATCACGATCGTTCGATGACCCACCGCCGGAGTTTATCGTGGTTGATCCAAACGCCACAGAGTTCGCTGAGCATGCCTTGACAGCCGAAGGTGACGTTTCTCCCACACCATCGTCGGGGACCGATTTGGAACAAATGGTTGAAGCGGCGCTGGTAGAAGAAGAAGATACTATTGTCGAGCGGTATGACGAGACAATGGAATTTGTGCCCGGAGAAGACAACGCCGCCCAGGCCATATATATTGCGGGTACGGACACAACCTCAAGCAATATCGCACATAAGTTGATATCTCCGGTCGAGGGGATTGAGGCAGCCTCGATTGACCCGCTTATAATGGACAATGACGTCAAGCCGCATGAAAAATACGTGATCGTCGTGCGGGATCCCTATGTCTGCTGCTCCGAATACCGATCACATAATGCGGAAATGACTCTGGCGGAAGCCGCCGAACAATGGGTCCGGAAGGCCTTGAACTTGAAGGTGATGGGCGCAGAGCACCAGCGCAGTATCGTGCTGACCTTTAATGAGTTGATCTCCGGAAGTGAGGCGGTGGTCGGTAAACTGCAGAAACTGGATGACAGGCTGAAGAATGTCCATTATTTCGCGTTGTTCCGCAAGTATGATCCCGATGGCGGCGGGCAGAAGATTCTGGAACGTCTGGATGATCTCCAGATGTCCAAGCTGACCGTCGAGAATGTCGGCGAGATAAACAAAGTCCTGTTTGAAGCCCGCGATATTGTCGAACATTTCGGGTTTGCGATCATCGATATGCCAATATTGAGCGAAACGGAGGGTTAAATGGGGGGACTGCAGGGAAGAAGGAAACATGCGCCGGCGCCGACACTCTGGCTGACCGGACGAAGCGGGGCAGGGAAGACGACTCTCGGTGTTCGCCTGGTGGACCATATTCGCCGTCAGGGTTACCCCGTGCAATTGCTCGATGGCGATATTGTCCGCAATGTCGTTGACAATCAGGATTTCAGCCCGGAAGGCCGTGAACGACACCTGATGTATATGGGGTTGTTTGCCCGTCTGCTCAATGAGCAGGGGATACTGGCGGTTTGCACTTTCGTATCTCCATTGGAGACCATCCGCACCAGGCTGCGGGACGCCATATCAGATTTCCATCTGGTGTATATCAAATGCTCGCTGGAAGAAGCGATGCGCCGCGATGTCAAGGGCTTGTATCGGCGGGGCACCACTGGTATCGATCTCTTTGAGCCGCCCGAATCAGCCGAGCTTATTATAAATACTGAAATCGACGAAATCACTACCAGTCTCGATGCGCTGACGGGATATACGGATTCGATTTTGCATCCGGAAATAGCGCCGGT
>CAZGLR010000037.1:0-10887 GCA_964526635.1 uncultured Ignavibacteriales bacterium
TTGCTGCCGGCCGATAAACCGATTGCCAGAGTAAGATTCAAATCCGGCTCACCATGATTTTTCAATGATTTGATAATCCGGCAATGGGTCTCTCGTGATGATATCTCAACGATCTCAGCCACATATGATGTGTCGGTGCCGTCTACCAGGTGAATTCTCTCGCCCGGCTGTAACCTGAGAACCGACGCCAGGTGGCGGGACTCGTCTTGTTTGAGAATTATCTGATCGCCCGTTTTATCCTCGGGCAGAAAAATAAACGTATGCATGGTTAAAACGAAATAGTATAGGTAATCCATTCATTCTGCAAACGGGTCGAGTAATTATCGAGACCATGTTCGGCCAATGCTGTTTCGACCGGTGTTCGCTCCGACTGCAGCAGCCCGGATAAAATCAAATATCCGCTCGGCCGAACCATCTTCTTCAATTTCCCCATAATAGGCAGAATGACTTTGCGGATGATATTGACGACAACGATATCATAGGTCATCAAAGACCCCACCGCCGAAAGAGAACCCAATTCGGCCGTGCAGATATTCGCAACGCTATTGAGTACAAAATTCTCCCGGCTGTTTTCGATAGCCAGGGGATCGATATCGAAGGCCTCAACCGAAGCCGCGCCTCTCAAGGCTGCATAAATCCCCAGAATCCCCGATCCGCAACCCAGATCGAGTACCGCCTTTCCGGTTAAATCAAGCTGTTCCAGTTCCGCCAGGCAGCTCTGGCTGGTCTCATGGGTACCGGTCCCGAAGGCCATTTTGGGTTCAATCGTGATGATCGTTTTTCCCTCGAGTGCATCGGTATTCCACGGCGGTCGTACCACAATCGACTCGCCGATCTCAACCAGCGCCACCGATTGCTGATATGTCTCGATCCAGTCGAGATTTTTAATTGTCCTGCGGGTAATACTCACGTCCGCGTATTTTTCCGAGACATCGCGAAGATATCGTTGCAGCGCATTCAATTTGACATCAATAGATTCTTCGGCAGAAACATAAAAACGGAGCCCGGTAATCGGGCTTGCTTCCTCCTCTTCCAGCAGCATGCCGGTCGAGATATTTTCTATGATATAATTGGCGACAGCATCGACATCGAGATTATCCACGGCGATCCGTATCTCGTGATACTCAAGGATGTCTATGCGGGGATCCGGCATCACACCCCCAGCGATTCCCGCAGCTTTTCGAAGAAGGATTTATTGGACTTGGGCGCCTTAAATGAATCCGATTTACCCAGCTCCTGCAGAAGCCGTTTGTCGTTTTCTGAAAGCTTTTTCGGTGTCCATAACTGTACCTGAACCAGTTGATCACCGCTGCCGTTGCGCCGGAGATAGGGTATCCCCTTACCCCGCAGTCGAAAGACTTTGCCGGATTGTGTTCCCGCCGGAATATTCAGTTCCTCCGTCCCGCCAATAACCGGTATCTCGATCGCCCCGCCCAGTGCGGCCACGGTAAAAGAAATGGGGATCTGGCAGATAATGTCATTATCGCGCCGGGTAAAAACCTCATGTTCCTGCTCAGCAATAATGACAATCAAATCGCCGGGAGGTCCGCCCTGACGGCCGGCATCACCCTTGCCCTCGATGGGTATATAATTGGCCTCAGCGACCCCGGCGGGAATTTTAACTTCGACCGTTGCCTGATCAGTGACCCGTCCTTCACCGCTGCATTTCGGACACGGTGTCGAGACCACCTGCCCGGAACCGTTGCACATATCGCAGGTACCGACATTGATCATCTGCCCGAACAGCGTTCGAGTCATGCGCCGGACCTGCCCGGCGCCCTTGCATTGTGGACAGGTTTGCTTTCGCGTTCCCGGCGCGGTGCCGTGACCGTCGCATTCGCCGCAAACCGCTTTACGCTTAACCCGAAGTGTTTTGGTAACACCCGAGGCGATCTCCTCCAGCGTCAATTTAAGACGGACCTGCAGATCCCGGCCGCGATTATGATCACGCCGTCGGCCCCCACCTCCGAACAAATCCTCGAAGCCACCGCCGCCGAAACCGCCAAAGTCGCGCATAAAGGCACGCAAGGCATCCGAGAGATCGAAACCCTCGAAGCCATACCCGGCACTGCCAAAGCCGCCTTGTCCACTCACGCCGGCATGACCGAACTGGTCATATCGCTGGCGCTTTTGCGGATCTTTGAGGATCTCATATGCCTCGACCGCTTCTTTGAATTTCTCTTCAGCGGTGGCATCACCCGGATTACGGTCCGGGTGGTACTTCATTGCCAGTTTTCGATAGGCCCGCTTGATTTCCTCTTCATCAGCAGAACGCTCAACATCCAGGACTTCGTAGTAATCTCGTTTATTCATGGTCTCCCGCATGGTGTCGCGTTACTTTTTCTCCTCGTCATCAACTACTTCGAAGTCGGCATCAACCGAACCTTCGTCACCACCGCCGGCATCGCCGTCCGGCTGCGGACCGGCTTCGGCTCCGGGAGCACCCTGTCCGGTACCCGAGGTTTGCTCGTACATCTTTGCGGCCAGCGCGTGCGAGGCTTTCGTGACGCCCTCGATCGCATCCTTGATCGGCTGAGCATTATCGGAAGTCTGTACTGACTTCAACTTCTCAACCGCATCCTCAATAGCCTTCTTTTCATCTTCCGAGGCTTTATCGCCATGTTCTTTCAACAGCTTCTCGGTCGAGTACACCACCTGGTCGGCTTCGTTACGAGCCTGCACCAGTTCCTTTTTTACCTTGTCTTCCGATTCGTGTACTTCGGCATCCTTGACCATGTTGTTGATTTCATCTTCTGAAAGACCGGAAGAGGCCTCAATCTTAATCTTCTGTTCCTTACCGGTACCGAGATCCTTGGCCGAGACATGCACGATCCCGTTGGCATCGATATCGAACGTTACCTCAATCTGCGGAACACCGCGCGGCGCCGGTGGGATGCCGACCAGATCAAAGCGACCGAGGGTGCGGTTATCCACCGCCATTTCTCGCTCACCCTGCAGGACATGAATCGAAACCGCCGGCTGATTATCGGAGGCTGTCGAAAAGATTTGTGATTTCTTGGTCGGGATGGTTGTGTTACGATCGATCAGCTTGGTGGTTACCCCACCCAGGGTTTCGATACCCAGCGACAACGGTGTCACATCGAGCAGGACAACATCTTTGAGATCGCCGGCCAGCACACCGCCCTGAATAGCCGCCCCAATCGCCACGACTTCATCGGGATTGACACCGCGATGCGGATCCTTGCCGAATACCTGCTTGACCATCTCCTGCACTTTGGGCATCCGGGTCATACCGCCGACCAGGATGATCTCATCAATATCGGAGGCATCCAGCCGGGCGTCTTTAATCGCTTTTTTACACGGTTCAACCGTGCGTTGCAATAAATCATCAACCAGCCCTTCGAATTTCGCCCGCGACAGGGTCAGATCAAGATGGCGTGGTCCGGACTGATCGGCCGTGATAAACGGCAGGTTGATATTTGTCTGCATCGTTGTCGAAAGCTCGACTTTCGCCTTTTCAGCCGCTTCCTTCAGGCGCTGCAAAGCCATGCGGTCTTTTCGCAGATCGATGCCATTGTCTTTTTTAAACTCCTCGGCCAGCCAGTTGATAATCCGCTGATCGAAGTCATCGCCACCCAGATGCGTGTCGCCATTGGTCGAACGGACCTCGAAGACGCCATCGCCAAGTTCAAGTATCGATATATCAAATGTCCCGCCGCCGAGATCGTAGACAGCGATTTTCTGGTTTTTTTTCTTATCCAGGCCATAGGCCAGCGAGGCCGCCGTGGGTTCGTTGATAATGCGCAGGACTTCCAGCCCGGCAATACGGCCGGCATCCTTGGTGGCCTGACGCTGACTGTCGTTGAAATAGGCGGGCACCGTGATCACAGCCTGCTTTACTTCACCGCCCAGATAATCTTCGGCGGTTTTCTTCAAGGTTTGCAGGATCATCGCCGAAATTTCCGGCGGAGCGTATTGCTTATCGTCGATTTGTACCCGGCAGTCGCCATTGTCGGCCGCAACAACCTGGTAGGGCACAATCTTTTCTTCAGCCGACACCTCTTCATGCCGCCGGCCCATAAACCGCTTTATCGAAAAAATGGTCTTTTCAGAATTGGTTATCGCCTGCCGTTTAGCCGGCGCGCCAACCAGACGCTCACCATCTTTGGTGAATGCGACAATCGATGGTGTCGTACGGCCGCCTTCGGCATTCGGTATTACCACCGGATCGCCGCCTTCGAGGACCGCGACACATGAATTAGTTGTACCGAGATCTATGCCAATTACCTTCGCCATTAGCTTCGCTCCTCCCTCTATGTACCAGATTCATTCTCGTTTTCAGTATCGTTGACGCCCTGACCGGGTCCGGAACTAACGATCACCCGCGCATGTCGCAACACTCGCGAGTCCAGTTTATAACCCCTCTGCAGCTCCTGGGCAACAACGCCTTCGGCATATTGATCCGACGGCTGCTGCATCATCGCTTCATGCTGATTGGGATCAAAGGGGCTGCCAACTGCTTCAATAGGAGTAACGTTCTCTTTACGCAAAAGTTCGGTCAACTGATTATAAATCAACTCGACACCCTTGCGGTAGGAATCAAAATTGTTCTCGGAGGCGTTCTTAACCAGCGCCCGCTCGAAATTATCGAGTATTTCTATCAACTCTCGAAGCAGGCGGGCATTGGCGGATTTAACTACTTCGGAAAATTCGCGGGCAGTCCGTTTTTTGTAGTTATCGAACTCCGCGGCCAGACGCAGATATCGCTCCGATTCTGTTTCCTGCTTTTCATCAATGCTGTTTTGCGTTTTTTCTTCGACATCATTCGTCCGAGGTGAATCCGCTTCGTTTCCGGATGCACCATCTTCTATATCAATATCAATTGGACCATCTGCAGGTGCATCCTCGGCCGAGGATGTGTCTGCCTGTGGCTCTTCATGGACATCTTTATTCGTCTCGTTTTTCTTCATTTCCAAAACTCCGCTGCTTATTTCTCCTGAAAGGCACGGCTTAACTGCCTGGCGGCATACTGTACAAGTGATACGAGGCGAGCATATGGCATGCGGGTTGGACCGATGATGCCAATCGTACCGGTAGTCGTCCCGGCCGAATACTGGGCCGACACAACCGAGCAGTTTTGAATTTCGGCGGCGTGATTTTCCCCACCGATAGTAATCACCAGCCCGCTCTGGCCGCCCTCCACGTCCTTGAGTGCTTTTATCAAACCGGTCTTTTCTTCGAGAAATGTCACGATTGTCTGAAGTTTCTCCCGGTTGGCAAATTCCGGTTGATTGATGATATACTGCCGACCGCCGATTTTGATCTGGTCCGCTTCAAGTGAATGCCATATCTCAGAATCACCGTCGAGAAAAAGTTTAAGCAATTTCGGGGCACCGCCGGAATATTTCAGGCGCTCCCGGATAGTACTGCGAATCTGCCCCAGATTTAATCCCGCCAGCTTTTCATTCAATGCCTGGGCCATCTGCAGTAGTTGTATCTGGTCCAGCTCAGCCTCGACCTCAACCAGGATAGTCCGGGCCAGACCCGACTTCAGGACCAATACGACCAGGACCTTGTCGGAAGCCATCTGGATCAGTTCAATCCGCGAAAGCACCGACTCATCCATGCGCGGCGCCAGCGTGACACCAAGCTGACTGGACAAATCAGCAAGTATGCGGGTGGTCTGCTCCAGGATTGTCTCGATACCGCCCTTGCTGATACCGACGGCGCTGTCGATCATCTGACGGTCAGCCTCGGTTATCTCCTCCTGGCGCAAAAGCATATCGACAAACAGCCGATACCCGGAATCGGTCGGCACACGACCGGCCGATGTATGCGGCTGCCGAACTAATCCCATTTCCTCCAAATCCTGCATAGTATTCCGGATAGTGGCCGGCGAAATACCCAGATCAAATTTGGTCGCAATTGCCCGCGAACCGACCGGATCGGCGGAATTGATATAATGCGTAATCAATGATGCCAATACCTTCCGTTCGCGTTCGCCAAGGTTCTCAAAAGCCATGCTAATCCTCAAGTATATAACGGGATAGATTGCTATCAGCACTCTATCCCGAGGAGTGCCAAAATCTATTGATCAGAGACGACCCTGTCAACCATATTTTAACAAAGATGGTCGTGAACAGTTCCGATCAGGTAATCGGTCTAAAACTGCATTTGGGGAGGTTTGCCGGACTCTTCTTTTTTGTTATCCTTTTTGGTCGAATCCGGCTTGGGGACGGTTACTTTCTTTTTGGTCTCATGGCGATCATCGATGCCGTTGTTGTTGCGATCGATGAAGTCGTTATAGGTTTTTCGGGTGTTGTCCTGACTCTTGTTCTGATTCTTATTCTTATTCTTATTCTGGTCGGGAACGGGTGTTGTCTGTCTGGTTGAATCAGGGTCTTTTTTCGATTTATCTATCGCGCCCAACGGACCCGTAAGGAAGGCCGCGATCACAATCAAAGCAAGTATGTAAGAAAACCGTCTCATCATATAACTTTAGTATAACGTTGAAGTTCATTGCCGCCAACAAAAATCTCGTAGCGGTTACTCAATCCCTTTTATACAGGAGGAGAACCTCCAGAACTGCTCCGGTGTTCCGGAGGAACTCTCCCTTGAGGAACGGCCGGTCGACATGCGTCCGGCAGAAAAACTCTCTTCGTTAGCGGCGCTTACCGCCCGATGATCCACCGCTCTTGCGCGAACTTCCACTCGATTTACTTGATGATGACCCACCGCCGCGCTTCACGGAGCTACCGGATGAACCGCTCGATGATGACCCACTGCCGCGCTTCACGGAGCTACCGGATGAACCGCTCGATGATGACCCACTGCCGCGCTTCACGGAGCTACCGGATGAACGATCCGTTGATTTCGAACCGGTATCGCGCCGGATAGTGGTCGATTTGCGCGAAGTGCCCTCGGTTGATTTGCGACTCGATGACTTATCGCGCGTTATCCCGCTGCTGCGTGAGGTTGTCGATTTCCGCGAATCCGAGCCGCGATAAATACCGCTGGACTTGGTCCGCTCCCGGCTGTCGGGATTGTAGGTCGAACGACTCTTGTCTCTGGACGTTGAATAACCTTCGTAGGTTTTTGTCCGCGCTGACCTGTAATCAGACCGGGTGCTCTTTACCTTGTACTCGGATCGCTTCAGGGAACTTCGATCGTATTTCTGCGCCTGCTGACGGATTTCCTTGTACCGGCTCTCGGTCGTTCGACTGGTCTTCACCTGGGTGCGCGTGATATGGTAGTAGTTGTGATTGTTAATATGGACCCGGTTCTCCCAGCAATAACCGTAGCGGTCGTAGATAGTTACCCAGTGCCAGCCCCAGTAAATCCGGGGAATGTACAATGGCGCATAGCCGATGAAGATACCGTTGATATACACTTCGCCACCAAAGGGATAATCGACGTACACGGTTGTATAATCGGGGTAATCCCACCAGTTCGTCGGCACATATACCGGCTTGTAGTAATTCTGCGGTTCTTTGACGTAAATTGACGCCCGGCTGTAGACACGCTCACAGGGATCCCAGCGACAGCCGAAATACCGCTGATTGACGTAGTCAATGAAATCATCGACGTCATCATTGGCGTTGTAATACTCCGGCGAGCGATAAGACCAATCAGGAATATCCATCCGGTCCCGTGACGCCACCGCCTGAATGTGCTCGATACCTTCCGGTCCATTGACCACCAGGTTAAAATCGGCCGATGGATGCGGCAGGGTATATACCTCGCCCGCCCGTATTTGGCCATCGTGCCAACGTTCCGTCGGATATAACAAGTTCAACTCACCGCGGGTATCGATACTGTAAATCGCAACATAGCAATCGTGGGAGGCCTGGAAGTAAATTGAAATCGATTCGCCTTCGTAATAGATGCCGTCTTCATGGTCAATCCACAGGTCAATATCGAATGCACCGTGATCGGAGTCGTCGGTCGGATAGTTGCGAATCAGATTTTCAGCCGCAGCCGTCGTGGCAAAGATGGCCAGAATAACTGCTGCCATCACCACTGCTGTTTTCAAGACCGACTGTCTCATGAATTCATCACCGCCTTCCTGAGATTAACCGGCAGGCTTATACCTGCCGGAGTATACGTATATATTTTATTATGGTCCCTCGTTCGGAACTCGTGGTTTCAATTCGCGATTTGATGGATCTACCTGATACCCCCAGTCGAATATCAGCGAATCGCCGGCAATATGTGTTACACGGACTTTGGCAAAATGGTCAAACTCGGTCCAGAAAACATAGGTATGGCCGACTATCGCTTCTGCCCACTGATTCACCGACCAACCCGAATCGGCCGGCGGCGAGTAACTGATTTCGTCGAAATCCACAGTAAAGCCCATATCCTGAATATCTGTCAGGTTGGGATTAACCAAGTCATAGCGACCGGCATTGATATACCAGATACCGTCGAAACGCTCGACATAGAAATCACAGGCACTACTGGTGTAGCCCACCAGCGTCTGCCCTTCGAAATCCCATCCGGCCAGACTTGGTGTCGTATTAAAGTCATATATAACCTGGCCGAATCCTTCCGGTCGCGGTGTGTCGAAGACATCCTCGTAGGACAAATCCGACTCGAAACCGTCGATATCAATCGAGGCCACTGCATAAAAGTACGTTTTGCCGTTGACCAGGTTGTCATCGACAAACTCATTGCCTGTCGTCTGCCCGATCGGCCAGTATGTCGTATATGGAGGCGTGTCGGAACGATATACTATGTAATTAGAAAAATCACCATGAATGTCCTCGACATGATTCCAGAAAATAAAGACTGTCTCGTCCCCGGTTACCGAATAGACACCCTGGGGTATCGGCGGCGCAACTTCTTCATCGATAAAAACAATCGTCTCATTGTTGTCTTCACACCCGGTGAGACTGATTGCGGCTATGCCGAGCATTGCCGCCAAAACCAGTATTTGCCTTATCGCTTTCATATAGGCCTCCATCAGTTCCTGCCTTTTCTTAAGCAACCTTTATGCCAACCCTCGAAGCCATTGCTATATCATTACTAAACAAAGAGATACGCCGCCCTCGCCACCTTCCCGTCTTTGACCGCCGCACAATAATTGTGCTGAAAGATCCTGGGCATTTTGAACATGCCTACAAATAGTGCGTGATCATAATTGATGGTTATCTCAGCTAACTCCTTATCACAGACAAAAAGACCTTGCATTGCAAGCCAAAAATGCATAGTAATTAAGTTTTTAGTTCAGGGAAACCATATGAAAATCCTCGTTGTTGGTTCCGGAGGGCGTGAACATGCGCTCGTCTGGAAATTAAAATCGTCTCCACTGGTCAAGACTATATATTGCGTGCCGGGTAATGATGGTATCGCCCAGATGGCCGAAACGGCACCTATTAAGCCGAATGATATCGAAGCCCTGGCCGATTTCGCGCAGGAAAAAAAGATCGATTTGACTGTCGTTGGCCCCGAATTACCCCTGGCCCTGGGTATTGTGGATCATTTTGAACAACTGGGGCTGCGTATCTTCGGGCCTACCAGGAAGGCCGCAGAAATAGAAAGCTCCAAAGCGTTTGCCAAAGAATTCATGCGCAAATACCACATCCCCACGGCCAGTTTCCGTATTTTTGAAAATCGGGATGACGCTCTGCAATTTGTCAAGACAGCGGCCTATCCGGTCTTTATCAAAGCCTCCGGACTGGCTGCCGGGAAAGGCGCTATTCTGGCTAACTCGGTCGACGAAGGCGTCACTATTATCGATCGCGTTATGGGTGACAAGATATTCGGCGATGCAGGCAATAAGGTCGTTATTGAAGAATGCCTGAGCGGTCCCGAGGTAACGGTGATGGCTTTTACCGACGGCAAAACGATACTGCCGATGCTCTCGTCGCAGGATCACAAGCAGGTGTTCGAAGGCGACACGGGACCGAATACCGGCGGCATGGGCGCCTACTGCCCGACGAGAATCGTCACTGATCGCATGATGCAAACTATCCGCGAACAAATCCTTGAACCTGTAGTTGTCGGCCTTGATAACGAAGGTCGGACCTATAAGGGTATCCTCTATGCCGGCCTGATGATTACATCCGTCGGCCCCAAGGTAATCGAATTCAACTGCCGTTTCGGAGATCCTGAGACCCAGGCGGTTCTCCCGCTGCTTGAATCCGATTTGGCTGATATTTTTATAGCCATTGTCGACGGCAACCTTAATATCATCACGCCCTCATGGAAAGACAAAGCCGCCGCCTGTGTTGTTATGGCTTCCGGCGGCTATCCCGGAAAATACGATACCGGCATTCGTATCAACGGCTTGCGCACATACCGCGAAAATCACGCGTATATCTTTCATGCCGGGACACGCAAAAACGGCGATATATGGGAAACTGCGGGCGGCCGGGTGCTGGGCATCACGGCTGTCAATTCAGATATAAAATCGGCTGTACAGGCAGCCTATCAGACGGTTGAGCAGATTCATTTTGAGGGTGCTCATTATCGTAAGGACATCGCCTGGCAAGCCCTGAAGTAGAGGATAAAATGGAAAAACACGTGCTCATTCTAACCGGGTCAACTTCGGATCAGGAATTCGCCGATACCGCCGCTGATATGCTCAAGAAGCTCGGAATCGGATGCGATATGATCGTCTCCTCAGCCCATCGTCATCCGGCCAGAACGGCTAAACTGGCGACCGAGGCGGCTGAGAAAGGCTACAAAGTGATAATTTGCATGGCCGGAATGGCCGCTCATCTGCCGGGCGTAGTCGCCGCGCATACCCTTTTGCCGGTCATCGGCGTACCGCTTCCGGCGACCCTGGGCGGATTTGATTCGCTGCTGTCGATAGCTCAAATGCCGCCCGGAATCCCGGTGGCAACCGTGTCCACCGGTAAGGCCGGGGCCAAAAACAGCGCGGTGCTGGCCGCCCGCATTCTCGGACTGAGCGATGCGGAT
>CAZGLR010000037.1:10897-22183 GCA_964526635.1 uncultured Ignavibacteriales bacterium
ATATTGCCCAACGGCATCGTGAATACCGCGAAGCGCTTTAAAAAAAATTGCAGGAAAGTTCGTCTTCTCTTGTATAAAGATTGTGATAACAGTAAATCCACACCGGATTGGAGATATAATATGAAGACATGCCGCTCATTCGCACTTTTCCTTCTGTGCGCTTTCGTCCTGAGCGTGATATTCACTGTTCCGGCGATGGCGCAGGAAGAAACCGATTCTGAAACCGCTGTTAAGGCTAAAGAAAGTTTTAACATGGGGCTGGAAGCACAGAAAAACGGCAACGTTACTGAGGCTGCAACCTATTACACGGCTGCCATCACTTCCGACCCGACCTTTGCCGACGCCTACCTCAATCGGGGCTCGATATACTTTCAGCAGGAACAGTATTCCAATGCCGAAGCCGACTTCAAAAAAGCAACCGAACTCCAGCCTGAAGATCCCCTGAGCTGGTCAAATCTGGGCAAAGTCTATGTCGTGATCAACAAACGCGATGAAGCAATCAGCGCCTTCCAGGCAGCCCTGGACGCCGACAAACAATTCGCCGAAGCAAATAAAGAACTTGGCAAGTTATATTTCAAGAACAATCAATATGCCGAGGCTATAGCGGCTCTGGAAGCCTATGTTGCAGTTGATCCCCAGGACCAGTATTCCCACTATCTCCTGGGTATGGCGTATAAAAAGCAGAAAAATACAAACAAAGCCATCGCCAGTTTCCAGAAGGCTCTCGAAATTGACCCGAATGATTTTGAATCACTCAATAATCTCGGATCGATTTACCTGACGCGCGGCAACTACGCCAATGCCATCGACTACTACGAGCGCGCCCTTAAAGTGAAGCCGAAAGAATATCGTACCGCCCGCAACCTGGCTATTGCCGTTCAGTCGCAGGATCCGGAAAACTACGATGCCTCCATCGCGGCCTGGCAGCGTTTCATCAGTGTCGCCAAAAAGAACACCGATTCGCGCGCCCAGAAATTCATTGCCGAAGCGGAAAGCCTTATCAAACAGCTTGAAGACGCCAAAGCCATAGGCGGTTGATTGATCGCCACCACACAATAATCATCCAATAAAAAAACCCCGACGCCATAATAGCATCGGGGTTTTTTACAGGTGCGCGAGAGAAGCTTATTTGAATTCGATCCGCTCGAAGGCATCCCATTCGATCATAATGATGTTATCCCGTTGATCAGGACGGTCAAGAACATAGATGCCCTTGTTTTCGTCATTGACATCGTTGGAGTCGCGCAGACGGAACTGGCGGCCATCCTGCAACGTCACCAGGCTGCTGCGTCGGGTCAGCTTTTCAATCGAACGGATTTGCTCGAAGGGAACATCGAACTCTACACCGCGGTAAGTACCGTCAAGAAGCTCCCAGCCAAACCGTTCGTCATCATCCCAGACGATATATCCGCTGAACGTATCCCCGACTTCATCGTAGACCGTCGCCTCGAGCATCTTGCCGCCCTTAAAATCGTTATACGAGACATATGCCGAAGATGGCGGATCCTTGATTTCCAGAACTTCGAATTCATCCCAATCGACGATCACGCGGCCCATGGCCGGATCGGATACCACGATACCACGATTACCGCTGTCCACGTCATTGGAATCATCAAGCCGGAACTCCTTACCAGACTTCGTCACGATCAGCGAGGCCTGGGATGAAATCCGTTCGATACGGGCGATGTCTTCAAATTCGATTTTCCGTTTACGCCGCCCCTCACTGCCGTCGATTACGTCGGTGGTGAACATCTCATCCATATCCCAGCAGATCCAGCCGGTGAATTCTCCGGCGCGGGTGGTTGTGACGGTCCCGTAAATCCGCCGGCCGAAATTCGACTCCACATCGCCGCCGTCGAAAAATTCGATTTCTTCGATATCATACCAATCCAGTTCCAGTTCACCCTGATCAGCGGTTTCGATGACAATTTCTCGAATACTGTTGCCGAAATCGGTTGAACCGCTGCGGAATTCAATAGTCTCACCATTTTTGATCTGGAGTTCGACAGCGTCGCCATTCATCGGGATCAGACGCTCAATATGTCCGAATGCAATCCCCGACTGCGACGAGGTGCCGCCGCCCCAGGCGGATTCGGAATAAACCGTGATACCCATGAATTCAACTTTGCGCTCCCGCTCGCCATATTTTTTTCGGCGTGAATTATCCCGGGAATATTTTTCCACGCTTTCGCGGTCCTTGTTGCCATCAAGAATATCATCCCAGGAGGCCTCATTTTTATCCCACCGTATCGGGCCTTCAAGAATATCTCCCCGATCGGTTGTGATACGGCCATAGATCCGGCCCCGCTCGGCCATCGCTGAGGAAGCCAAAAGGAGTGCTATCACCAGCACCGCCAGTCCGAGATGTGTCTTTTTCCCAGTCATAGTCACCTCGCTTTCTCGTGATCATCATTTGCCTATATGATGTCAGTAATACGACGATGGTTGCCACGCCACAAGACTTAATTCCGGAATATTTCGATAAGATGTTGCCGCGTTGGATGATCGCGAGACAGCCTATTTCAAAAGTACCAGTTTCTTAACAGCCCGCTTATCATCCGCCTGGAGCCGATAGAAGAAAATACCGCTGCTGACCGGCTGACCCAGATCATCGCACCCATCCCACCAGGCCGTGTAGGTTCCGGCGGCAAGCCGACGATCAGCAAGAACAGCCACTCGCTGACCCAGAATATTGTAAATCACAAATTCGACCCGGGCTGCCCGGTCCAGAGAAAAATCGATACGGGTATTATTATTGAAGGGATTCGGGTAATTCTGCCCCAGTTCAAAGGTCCCGGGTATTATCCCTGAGGCCGGGCCATCGATATCGGTAGGATCATCAAGAGTAATCGACCCAAACCTGACCTGGGGCCGATATATCAACCGGTCTCCCGTTTCAACATAACAGGGCAAACCACTGGTGATCTCGAGGGTACTATCGGCCATCATTCGGGTCGTAACAAACAGAGACAGTAACTGGTAGTCACCGGCCGGAATGATACATGAATCGGAGAGTGGCAAAAGCGAAATACGGCAACTGCCGACATCATACACAGTATTGATTTCATAACCATCCGGCCATTGATCGCTATAGTCGATGATTGTATCAAGGCTGGTCGCAGCAGTATCGATAATAAACTCAAAGGCCGCAGAATGCAGATCATTGACGGCTGTCAGCATCAATGGCACTTCCCCGCCGACAGCAGAGGAGAGAACTATTGAAGGACTCCAAACTGTATCGGGCGCATTCACATAGGCATGAATATCTAAAGCAATGCTTTTATTATAAGATAAGCTGTCTTCAATCAAAATTGTGTTTGAATGTACACCCGGTGGCACTGAATCCGTGACGATCGAAAACAACAGCAAATCATCGTCACTGCCGGTCGCCTGCGACAGCGATATCCACTCTGAGGTCGTTGTCGCCTGCCAGTCGGCGGTGACATTACCCAAATTATGAATTGTAACAGAGCAGGGCAACACCTGCCCCTGATAGACCTCAAATTCAAGAATCGCCGTATCGACATCCAGATACGCCATATCCGACATGAGGTCGAGTACCACCAGGAGAGTCTCCGGCGAGTTTACCGCGAGGCTGTCGCTAAACTCTATCCCGCCGATATGGCTGCCTTCGTCAAGACCAATAATATCTGCTGATATGGTTACCAACGAGTTTCCGTATCCAAACTCCGGAGTGACTGCGAGCCAACCATTCAGGCTGCGTGCACGCCACTGGAGATCGCCCGTCCCTTCATTCAATACCATTGCGGTCGCGGGCTCCGCAGTTCCCAGATCGGCCAGGGCCAGGAGAGTAACACTGTCCACCGAAAAAGCGACCAGCGGTCCGGTAATCGAAAGCTGAACGGGAATCACGACCGATGAATCGCCATGCGTTTCATCGATCAGACGAATCGCCCCGGTGTACTCGCCGATCGGAAAGCCATCGGCATCTATACTCACCATGACTGTATCCGGCGTACTGCCGGCGGAATCAGAAACGGCGATCCAGTCATCTTGCGGGTCAAGGCGATATGATATCTCACCGTATCCCCGGTTTTCGATGGCAACCGCAATCGGCGCGGGATTGGGATCGGCGGCGTCGCGCGTAAAGACTATCGGCGACGGTCTGGCCAATAGTCCCGGATCATTATATTGAATGCAACGGCCGTAAATGTCAAAATTACCGTTGCGATTATCACTCCATACGATGTACGCCTGATATCCATCGAGCGCCACATCCGGCAAAATCTGCCGACCCAGGCTTTCGCTGTTGACCTGCAGGTTTCCCTCGGTCATCGCACCGGCATGGTTCACCATCTGGCGCTTGATATTCCAGTCGCCGGAGCTGGAATCCGACCAGACAACCAGGAAATTGCCCATGCGATCGGACGCGATTCTGGGATCACGCTGAACTGTGCCGACACCGGTCGAATTGATCCGGTTATTGGGACCAAGGCGCACCAGATTTGACGTAAATCGCTGGCTGTATATGTCGGGATCCAATGGATATGGACCATCTCGCCAATCGGTCCAAACCAGCATAATGGTACCATTGCCGCTGATCGCAATATCAGGAAATTTTTGATGTGTGGTGCCGTTGTCTTGATTTACTTTAACATTATTGCCGATGGCATTTCCCGTTGAATCGAATTTCTGCATAAATATATCGCCGTTGCCGCTGCGACCATCATACCAGGCGATTACAAACCAGCCCTCAGGCGATATGGCTATCGCCGGTTCATGTTGCGGCGATGGCGACAAATCATCATTTACCCGGACCGATGGTCCGGCCGGCGTGCCATCGGCACCAAGTTGCCGGGCGAAAATATCCCAGTTCTGATAGCGGAGATCGCTCCAGCCGCTGACTGTTTTTCCGGAGCCGGCGGCGGCTATAGTCGGTGATTGATGGCTTGAGTCGGGCAGTTCATCACTGATATTAAAATTCGCATCAAGAAAACCAAGACTGTCCAGACGCTGATAATAAATATCGGGACCGAAGGGATATGCCCCGTTGCGATAATCGCGCCAGACGACATAATATCTTCCGAGCCAGTCAGAGGCGGCATCGACATCATTTTGCCACGCCCCGCGGCCATCATCATTAATCAGGAAATTGGCGCCCCGGGGGACATCGGTTGAATCATACAACTGTCCAAAGATATCGCCGTGGCCACTACGGTAGTCTGTCCAGACAACAAGGAAGTGACCGCCCAGTCCGGCGGTTACCGCCGGCGCTGTCTGTTCGGAAAACGAATAATCGATCGAGACCGCAAAATCGCGATCGTTTAGGATTCCGGCGTTACACCAGACAGCCAGTATTCCAACAGACAGAAAAAGAGCGGCGGCATATTTCATACCGTCGGTCGTTGCAGATGCCGTGCCGAATGTAAAGATGCCGTTTCGGTGCGCACAATCTATTCCCGGCCAGCAAGTTACGCAATTGGATGTGATCGTGAAATTGTATATGAAAAATAAAACCGGAATTTTTATCCGGTGGAGCGGGAAAAGCTTACCCGGAACAGCCGATATGGCCGTTCCGGGTTATCTATAAGTCTATCAGCTCTGCTAAAGCAAAGGATTATTTCTTCTTTTTATGCCGGTCGCGACGTCTACGCTTTTTCCGTTTGTGCGTTTTAATCTTTTGTCGTTTCCGTTTCTTTCCGCTGGGCATTCATCCTCCTGTAGTGGCAATCAGACCTGCGAGCTAAATAGGGAGCTTCGTAATCAAGTTCTTGAATTCGTTCGACGGCTTGAAAACCGGGACTTTGCGATCGGGGACAGGCACAACATCACCGGTCCGGGGGTTGCGCGCCTTTCGCGCCTTCCGCAGTTTGATCTTGAACGTCCCGAATCCCCGAATCTCAATATTGTGCCCCGATTCCAAAGACTTCTTGACCGTCTGCAGAAAGTTATCGACCACCACAGCTACGTCTGTCCGAGTCAGTCCCGTCTTTTCGGCCACTTTTTCGACCAGATCGGCCTTGGTCATTGTATCCTCCTCCCGACTAAGCTATCAGCTATTGAGTGGTGCAACATAATACGTCGATTTATTTTGCGCAACTGTTTTTCGCACAATAATTAATACTTTTTTTGATGATCTTCCCCGGCGCCTTAAATGTCCGTTTTCAGCCTGTCTTTTTACTGTCATCGATGCAGATAATATATACCCATACCAGTATTATCAGGTCCTGTCATCTGCTGCAACTTCAAAGCTGTACCGGTTAAAAGGTCAAGGAAACCGGGTTGCGGCTCGCGCTGTCTGACCACATCCGGATCGGGACCGATCCCGCCGAGTTCCCCGGCCAAATTGATAGCGTCCTGCAGTGTGCCCAGCGTATCGACCAGACCCAGGTTATATGCCTGCCGGCCGGTGAAAATAGACCCGTCGGCCAACGGATAAATCTCTTCCTTCGGTCGATTACGACCCAGCGCGACAGCTTCGACAAACTGTTGATAGGAATCATCTATGACCGCCTGCAGCATAAGTTCTTCTTCAGGGCTCATCTCGCGCGAGGGATTCCCGACATCCTTCAAATCACCGGATTCAATCGTTTCCATGTCAACGCCAATTTTATCCATCAGGCCGGCATAGGTCAAATACTGCAATATAACGCCAATCGAGCCCGTCAGTGACCCGGGATTGGAGACGATTTTATCAGCAGCGCAGGCGATGTAATAGCCTCCCGAAGCCGCCACTGACGCAAACGATGCCACCACCGGGATGCCTTCGTC
Organism: uncultured Ignavibacteriales bacterium; assembly: GCA_964526635.1. GTDB lineage: Bacteria > Zixibacteria > MSB-5A5 > GN15 > JAAZOE01 > CAZGLR01. The sequence goes on from CAZGLR010000037.1 coordinate 17,630, forward strand.
ACGGACTCGTAACACCTGATCGTAAATTTCCTGTGATGCTGCAACGCCCCCGCCGGGCGAGTTGATATGCAGGACAATCGCCTTGATATTGCCGTCCTCTTCCCAGCGCTCCAGCTGCTGCACGACATACCGGGAATCCATTATCTGACCCTGAATTTCGACGATTGCCACCTTGGGCCCGAACCCGACAAACCCGATATCACTATCGCCGGCCAACCCGACAATAATCACCAGGCCCGCAAACGCCATCAGGACCACAAAGGCGACGATGACGACAATGATCACGACTGTGCGTGTTTTCATGCTCCCCTCTTCCCCGGCATTACCGCTTCTTGATTTTCAATTTGGCCCCGACCGACAACCGATTGGCGTTTCTGATATTATTGATCTGGACAAGTGAGCGGACGGATGTGCCAAAGGCCGACGCAATCTTGCCCAGGGTATCGCCGCGCCGCACCGTATAAACAAAATAGCCGCCATCATCCTCGGTTCCGGGGACAAGCAGTTTCTGGCCGACGTATATCCGCGCTGATTTCGGCAAACCATTGAGACGGCGAATCGTCGCCGTAGTGGTGCCGGTGGCTCGCGCGATATCCCAGACAGTATCGCCACGTTTCACAACATAGGTCCGGGTGCTGCCGGCCGAGGCATCATCGGTATTGGGATGATGCAGCGTCGCTTTCTCACTGGCCGAGCCCGGCAGCTTCAGCACCTGGCCGACATAAATGCGGCTGGAATTACCAAGATAATTGAGTTTTCGCAGCGTACCGGGATCGGTTCTGAAAGAACGCGATATATCCCAGAGATTGTCACCCTTTTGTACGACATAGGTATTGTCACCGGTAGCATAGCGCACTTCGGGCGAACTCGATACCCCCCGCGACTTGCCGTCGAGTGGCACCGGGATAATCAGCGTTTTCCCGGCATAGATTTTCGACCGACTGCTCAGATTGTTGGCGTTGAAGATTGCATACTGCGAAACGCCATACTTACTGGCGATAGTCGACACGCTTTCACCGCGACGGATCTCATGCCGTACCCACGAGGTCTCCTGTGGCGACTTCAACTCCGGCATTTTGGCCACAAGCTGCTCGGCTGTTCCGAAGGGAATCCTCAATTTATACTCATTCATGTTGGGCGGGGTTACATCACGGAGCAACTCAGGATTGAGATCCTTGATGACCTCGAGCGAGGTACCCGTAGCCCGGGCAACATCCTTCAGCGAGAGGCAGCGATCGAGGGAGACGACATCATAGGCGACCGGATCATCATAATGCGGCTCAAAGCCATAGAGTTCCGGATTTTTGGCAATGATGGTCGCCGCCATATAAAACGGCACATAATCCATGGTCTGCTTACGCAGCTTCATTTGCCAGAAATCACGGGTTCCCTGGCTCTTGATAGTCCGGCCTACCCGTCCGGGGCCGCCGTTGTAGGCCGCCAGCGCCAGTTCCCAGCATCCGAATTTTTCGTGGAGATCTTTAAGAAAACGGGCAGCCGAATGAGTCGATTTGACAAAATCACGGCGCTCGTCGTACCACCAGTTGCGATCGAGATCGTAGAGACGTCCGGTTGAGGCGATAAATTGCCACGGTCCGCTGGCCCGCGCCCAGGAATAGGCCTTACAATTGAAGCCCGATTCAATCAACGGTAGATAGACAATATCCGATGGCACATCATATTCTTCGAGAATTTCAACCATCAGCGGGATGTACTTTCCGGACCGTTCCAAATATGTCTGGAAGGCTTCCCGGGCTACTGTCTGAAAATAAATGATTGATTTTTTAACTTTGTCGTTAAAGACAATCGGGACATTGTAGGTGATTTCCTTTTCCTCACCCTCGACTTTGAGATAGCTGCGATCATCGAGCGGCCCAAGCGTTGAGAATTTTTCGAGAAAAGCCGATGGCGAGGCATCTTCGGGCAGGGAACCCAAAGACAACAATGTCAGGCGGTAATCTGCCACGATCTCATTGATCAACTGGGTATATTCTTCAGCCTCAGGGCTTTGAGTCACCGTGTCGATATCCAGAACAGACAGCACCGAAAGGGCTCGTTCGAGATAGAACTGGGCTTCCTCCCATGATGCCTCCTGATTGGCGGCAACCCCCTGCGCGAAGTATTCCTGGGCCTGCCGCAGATGGCGCCAGACATCATCGTCGACGGCATATGCCGAATCGGAAAAAGCCTGTTCGTGGGGGTTTTGCGGTGTCACGATGATCAGCGTATCGCCATCATCGATAATAAGTTCGTGGGGCAGCCGGGCCCCCAGGTCGTCGTGAGGGTTACTGGCGGAAATACATCCGACGAGTAAAAAAAGACCTGCTGCGAGAATGATTGAGTATTTCACCGAGCTCCCTGTTTAGTCGATGGTGGTTAGCTTTACAACCTATATCGGAAAACGCGCCTGGCGTCTTAATGCTTAAATCCGTCTAAGCCATTGGTATATATATATTCCTGAATCACAGCCGCTGTCAAGATAAACAACGCGCTCAGGCCAAAAATGTTTCAATCAGCGTCCGGCAGGAGTCCGCTACCTCGCCGCCGAAACCGTGAAGTACCCGCCCCGGCGCTATCCCGCGGAACCACGTAAACTGGCGCTTGGCATACCGCCGGGTATTTTGTTTAATAAGACCAATCGCCTCGTCAAGTGTCAGCCGATCCTCGAGATAATCGATCAACTCGGCATAGCCGACGACTTTGGCCTCTTTCAGGGGTGTCCCCGACGGCGACCGCAAGATCACTTCCACTTCGGCCAAAAGCCCAGAAGAAATCATCTTATCAACTCGTTGCTCTATTTTCTTATACAGTAACTCACGGTCAGGCCAAAGAATAATTTGCAGGAAATCAATATGTTCATTGGGCGGCCGGGTGTCGGCCATAAGCTGCGTCTTGGTCCGTCCCGTGATATGAAACATTTCCAGCGCCCGGATGATCTTGATCGTATTCTGCGGATGAATCCGGGAGGCCTCATCGGGATCGATTTCCTTCAACATGGCAAAGACATGGCTTGGGCCATTCTCAGCGGTCAAATCGATTAATTCCTGGCGATACCTCATATCGGCCTCGGGGATTTCAACAAGCCCATCAACAAGCGCCCGAATATACAATCCGGTTCCGCCACAGATTATTGGCAGATGGTCCCGTTGGCCGATCTCCAATACCAACTTTTCGGCGTCGCGGACAAAATCGAATGCTGTATATCGCTGGCCCAGTTCAACATGTCCGGTTAAATGATGTGGAATGCCGTCCATCTGATCGGCAGTTATCCGGTCGGTGCCGATAGTCAACTGGCCATAGATCTGCCGGGAATCGGCGGAAATAATTTCTCCGGAAAATGCCTGGGCCATCTTTCTGGCCAGTGCTGATTTGCCCGAGGCGGTCGGGCCGCAAATGACTATGACAGGGAGTTGTGATGAGGCCATGCTCAGGTTCGACCAAAACGGTTATCGAGTTCTTCGGCGCTGATTTTAATGAAGGTCGGACGGCCGTGCGGGCAGCAATACGGATTATTGGTCGCAAACAGCCGCCGTACCAGGCTCTGCACTTCGGCGGCATTAAGCCGGTCACCAGCCATAACCGCCGCCCGGCAGGCCATTGACTGAGCCACCGACTTGATTAAATCACCACCGGCCTTGTTAAGCGCTGTGATATCATCGAGCATCTTACGCAGAATGCCGGAGGGACTGCGATCGCGAAAGACCGGCGGCATGGCATGCACAATGACACTGTGTTGGCCAAAGGGCTCAATCTCAAAACCGAGCCGGGCCATAGTCGGGCGACTCTCCTCGAAGACGATATATTCTTCACCGGAAAGGTCAACGGTCTCGGGAAACAGAAGCTGCTGCGACGCCGAGCTGCCGCTTTCCACCTGCTTCAAGGCCGTTTCATACAACACCCGCTCGTGAGCGGCATGCTGATCGATAACATACAATTCGCCGCCTATGGTAATCAGCAGGTACAATCGCCCGGTCTTGCCGAGGAATTGAATTTCATCGGCCGGGATGTCAATTGCCTGTGATTGCTCCGGCTCCTGTTCTGCAGAAACGGGGATGGTATTATCACACGCGGGCGCCTCCGGCGACACTGATTCACCCGGCGCCACCGGTATCCGGAAGACCGCACTGCCGCGATGATCCGATGCTGCCGGCCGCTGAAAATTAAAACCGTGCGGCGTGTGTCCCGATTGAACCGGATGATGCGGTCTCTCTCCACCGCGATATTCGCCATCGGGAGTCTGCCGCCCGACAGCAGGGACCATGCGCCAATCGCGCAAGGCCTTCTTCACAATGCGATACAGATTATCATGAATCGCCCGTTCTTCCGACAACCGTACTTCGGCCTTGGTCGGATGCACATTGACATCCAGTCGATCGGGGTCCAGGGTCAGGTAAATACAGGCCAGCGGGAATCGTCCCGATGGCAGAAATTCGCCATAGCCTGCGGTCACAGCGTGAATGATACTCGATGATGTCACCGAGCGGCCGTTAATAAACAAGCAGATACGGCTGCGATCATGACGGGCCTGCGAGGGATGCGCCAGGTAGGCCAGAT
>CAZGLR010000037.1:22193-26799 GCA_964526635.1 uncultured Ignavibacteriales bacterium
TACCCCTGACATCTCGACGTCATATTCCACTATTGAGTCAACGTCGATACCAAACAGGGCGGCCATGCGCTGCGGCACCGTCTGGCCCCTGGGAAATGAAAAGTTGTTGCGATCATTGAGGCTAAGGCTCATGGCAATCGACGGCCGCGAGAGGGCCATCCGTTCGGTGACACGAATGATCTGACGCGATTCAGTTGTTTCCGCTTTCAAAAATTTGCGCCGCGCGGGAGTATTGTGAAACAGGTGCGCAACCTCGACTTTGGTCCCGGTCGGCGCGGCCGCCGGACGGAAATCGATTTCCTTGCCCCCCTCGATAATGATGCAACTACCGATTGTTTCAGTAAAATGGCGTGTGGTCAGCGTCAGATGCGAAACGGAGGCTATCGACGGCAACGCCTCGCCGCGGAAGCCAAACGAGGCCACGGCAAAAAGATCATCGAGTGTTTTGATCTTTGAGGTCGCATGCCGACTGAAGGCAAGACGCAGGTTCTCGGCCTTGATCCCGCAGCCGTTGTCAGTCACGGATATATAAGTGGTCCCCGATTTGCGGGCGGTGATATCGACTGCCGTCGCTCCGGCATCGAACGCATTTTCAACCAGTTCCTTTATCACCGACGCCGGGCGCTCGACCACTTCTCCGGCGGCAATCTTATTGATCAACACCTGGTCGAGTTGTACGATGGGACGAGTATACCGGTCGTCGTTGAATTCAATCTGTCTCGACATGAGCTTTCAATTCCGCCAATAGTTCCAGTGCCTGCAGCGGGGTTAAGGCATCAATATTGACTTCTTTGAGCCGTGTGGTAATTTCCGAGTCGGCTGCCGGCGACGGCGCATCAAAGAGCGTCGGCTGATTCAACCGGACATGCACCCCCCGGGCCAGTTCCGATTTGGCGAATTGTCCCGATTCGAGCAGGCGCAGAATCTCCCGCGCGCGCGAAATCGTCTCGCGCGGCACACCGGCCAGCCGGGCCACTTCAATACCATACGAATCATCGCAGCCCCCGGGCATGACCTGATGTAAGAATATAATATCTTTTCCCCATTTTTTCACTGTTACCTGGAAATTTTTTATCCGGGGATAAATCGTCGCCAGCCCGGTCATTTCATGATAATGGGTCGCAAATAACGTACGCGGCGTCCCGGAGGGGTGATTATAGATTGTTTCAGCCACGGCCCAGGCCACCGAGAGACCATCGAACGTCGATGTCCCGCGCCCGACTTCATCGAGCAGCAGAAGTGAACGATCAGTCTTATTGTGAAGAATGTTGGCGGTTTCAACCATCTCGACCAGAAATGTCGATTGTCCGGCGGTCAGATTGTCATTGGCCCCCACCCGGGTAAAAACACGGTCGACAATCCCTATTTCAGCCGACTCGGCGGGAACAAACGATCCTGCCTGGGCCAAAATAACAATCAAACCGGTTTGTCGCAGCCAGGTCGATTTACCGGACATATTCGGCCCGGTAAGTAGAATCATGGCTGTTTCTTCATGATCCAGCGCGACATCATTGGCAACGAATTTCCCCGCTTCCATAATTTGCGTCAGCACCGGATGCCGGCCCTGCATGATATGCAAATCGTGCGATTCGGTTACGCCGGGCCGCACATAGCGCTGATCCCGTGCCAGGACCGCAAAGGAGTTCAAAACATCCAATTCCGCCAAAGAGTCGGCCATCTGCAATAATTCCGAGAGATGCGATGCCACCCGGTCAACGATCGCGGCAAACAGCTCGTCCTCAAGACGGTTAATTTTTTCTTCGGCGGCCAGAATCAAAGCCTCTTTTTCTTTCATTTCTTCTGTAATAAAACGCTCGGCATTGACCAGTGTCTGCTTGCGGATGTAATCCCCAGGGACTTCATGGCTGTGTGTCTTGGTCACTTCAATATAATAGCCAAAGACCTTGTTGAAGCCGACCTTCAGCGAGTTAATCCCGGTTCGCTTTTTCTCTTTGGCCGCCAGCGAAGCGATATAATCGCGGGCTTCTTTGATCGAGGCATTGAACTTATCGAGCTTCGGTGAATATCCCGCCCGGATAATATTGCCATTGCCGATAATTGCGGCAGCATCGTCTTTGATGGCGCCGGTAATTAAATCTTCTACTGCCATCAGTTCGGGGATATTGTCGCGCAGGTCAGTCAGAAGTCCGGTAGTAATCTTATCCAGCAGCGATTTTATTCTCCGGCTGCATTGCAGGCCGTCGCGCAGCGACAGCAATGTGCGTGGTGATGCTTTACCCATCCCGATCCGGCCCGATATGCGCTCAATATCAGGCAGATTGGCAAACGCGGCAGCCAGATTCTGCGAAACATCCGGAACATTAAATAATTCCGCAACCGCATCATGCCGCCGCGTGATATCGTCCAGACTCGTATAGGGTGCCGTCAGTGTTTGCCGCAGGCGGCGGGCGCCGGCGGCCGATCCGGTCCTGTTGATCGCCCAATACAGCGAATGTGTTTCAGAGCCGGTGGCGATAGTCGTAAATAACTCCAGATTGCGCACGGTCGCGGCATCGAGCATCATTCGGCTGTCCGTTCGCCCCACCATTATGCTGGTGATATGCGCCAGCCGTTCCTGCTTATTGTCTTCAAGGTAGCGCAGGATGGCGCCGGCCGCACTGACCGCCTGGCGCCTTGATTTCAATCCAAAACCATCGAGAGTGGACACAGCAAAAAAACGGCACAAACGGTCTTTGCTGATGCGATAATCGAAGTAAACGTCTTCCAACTCGGTGATTGAATTCAGTCTGCTGTCACGTTCAATATGCGGCGGCAGGACCGTCGCGCGGTCATTTTGCGGTACCAGGACTTCCCGGGGGGCACTGACACGGAGCTGATCATAGACGCGGTCTGGTTCATCCTCGGTAACCGAGAATTTCCCGGTCGAGAGGTCGAGGCTGGCCAGCGCCATTCTTTTGCCGTTGCCGAACAGGGCGGTTAATAACGATGGCTCGGTGGGATCCAGCAGGGTGTCCATAGTCGAAATCCCGGGTGTCACAATTTCGACGACATCGCGCTTGACTATCCCCTTCGCCTGTTTGGGATCCTCGATCTGTTCGCAAATGACGACTTTTTTCCCGGCGGCAAGAAGCCGTGGCAGATACTTATCGACCGCATGATGCGGAATACCGCACAGCGGAATTGACTTGTCCTTCTCTCCCGAACGCGACGTCAGGGCAATACCCAATATCGGGGCCGCCTCCACGGCATCATCACCGAACATCTCATAGAAGTCGCCCATGCGGAAAAACAGAATTTTATCGGGGTATTTTGATTTGAAACTGAAGTACTGCCGCATCATCGGCGTCAGACCGTCCTTAGTCATCGACGATCACCACCTTGAAGATTTCGTTTTCCCCCTGCTCGAGTCGTTTCCGGGCCGCCTGGGCGTCATTAAGACTTTCGAAACGGCCGGCAGAGACGACATGATAGGTCTTCCCCGAAATTTCACGGGCGCGGATATCACTGACGTATCCATACTCTTCAACCCGTTCGGCCATTGAGCGGGCATTGTCCTTCATTGAAAAGACGCCGACCTGGACGGCGTAGCTGGTAACGGCGGGACCCGGTGGTTCGGCCGGATTTTCGCCCTCGGCGCTGCGGCGCAGAGCAGAGAGGAGTTCATCCTGTCCGATAGCATGGCCGTATTTTTCTTCAAGTATGTTATAATTAAACAGCGCCCGTTCATATTCTCGATTCTGCAGGGCGATTCTGGAAAGAAGAATCATCGACACGGCATCGAGATTGCCGTCGGCGGCATTGTTGACACGACGGCACAGGGTGGTGGCAGTTTTATACTGCGCGGCATTAAAGGCCTGCTCTGCTTTGGTCAAACGGGCGAACTGGCCAAAATAATCACCGGGATATTGATCTTCGAGAAAACCAAGATATCGTTTCTGCTCCGAACTACCGTCGCGTGAAAAGGCCGCCAGGATCGCCAGCAGGCGGGCGCGAAAGTCGCTGGTTTCCCAGCGATAAAGAAATTCTGTTCCCTGTTGAATGACTGCCGCGGTATCACCAGCGGCGGCAGCCAGTTGAATAAGACGAAAGGCCGCCTCCTGTCGATACCTGCCGTCAAGATCGAGAGCAACCGCAGTCTTAAGCAGATCACGGGCAGCGGCGCCGTCGGCTTCCAGAAGCGCCGCGACAAACAGGCGGTTGGCATCGCGGACAGTCATCGCAGGCAATTCCTGATACCTCTCGCGGGCCGACGCCAAGTCACCATCGCGGATATGGTCATATATCTTATCGATAGTCTCGTCGGCCCTGAGGGGACCGACAAGCAGCAGCAATATCAGTAAAAATCGCATGGTCAGATAGAAAGTGCGGTGGTAAACGAATCGACAGCCTTGCATCGCGGACACAACCAGATCATGTTGTCGGTTTCCAGACCGCAGGAATGACATCGGTAGGTCCCGGCTTCGCGTTTAACCACGTGTTTCATTATTTGTTTATATGTGGCAGCGGCGGCCTCGGATTTACCTGTTGACTGCTGAAGGCGATATAGACCAAGACGGGTCATGAGCGAATCGGGATGGCTGTCCAGCGCGACGGTATAATGTTCCCGGGCGGCATCGACGAGGTGCGCATCTCCAGCTCGGTGCGC
>CAZGLR010000038.1:0-10636 GCA_964526635.1 uncultured Ignavibacteriales bacterium
CGCCAAGGCCGGTTCGCTGGGGCATCGGCCTGTGGGCGATGTTCGCCACGCGACCGCCGCTGTATCGCTTCTGCACCCGGATCGCCATGCGCGCCATGGCCATGATGGCACATCCCAACGTGGTCAAGGTGCTCGATGCCAACATCTACCGGGAGTATGTCTTTTGCGCGATGGAATACATCGAGGGCCATCCGATCGACCAGTACTGCGACGAAAATAACCTGACCATCCGCCGCCGGCTGGATTTGTTTCTCCAGGTGTGCCGTACCGTCCAGTTTGCACAGCAGAATTTGGTCGTGCATCGTGACCTCAAACCGAGCAATATCATGATTACTACCGATGGTGTCGTGAAACTGCTCGACTTTGGTATCGCCAAGGTGCTCGGCGAGGGAGAGGGCGAAAGCCTCCGACAAACCCCGGATCTGACCCGGACCGGTGTTCGGGTGATGACACCCGGCTATGCCTCCCCCGAACAGGTGCGCGGCGAACCTGTGACGACCGCTACTGATGTCTATTCGCTGGGTGTCGTGTTGTATCGTCTGTTGACCGGGCAGACCCCCTATCGTACCGAAAATCATACCCGGAAAGACATTGAACACGCTGTCTGCCATGTCGAGCCATCGCGTCCCAGCAGCCTGTATGCCGGTACCGCAAAACGGGGTACCGGAGATGACAGTTCCTCCCGGGCTGACAAGCGGCAATCCTCACCACCTAAATTGAAGCGACAACTCTCCGGTGATCTGGATATTATCTGTCTGACTGCTTTACGAAAAGAGGCCAGTCGACGGTATCACATGGTCGAGGGTCTGGCCAATGATATCGAGCGATATCTGCAGGGACGCCCGATACTGGCCCGAACCGACTCCCTCGGATATCGAGCGGTCAAGTTCGTCAGTCGTTACCGCACAGCTGTTGCAGTTCTGTCGGCCGTTATAGTTCTGACCACTGCGCTGGTGGCATTTTATACCTACCGGCTGGCTGCCGAGCGTGATCGGGCACGGCTCGAAGCCGATAAGGCCGCCCAGGTATCATCGTTTTTGGTCAACCTGTTTGAATATGCCGATCCCAGCGTTACCGGCGGAGAAACCATAACCGCCCGGGACCTGCTCGATCGGGGTGCTGTGAGTATAGATGAAGATCTGGCCGGTCAGCCGCAGACCCAGGTGACGATGATGGAAGTGCTCGGACGGGTATATTATATGATCGGCCAACTCGATAATGCGGATTCGATGTATACCAAAGCTCTCGTACTGGCTGAAAAAATTTATGACCCCGATCATATCGAGATTGGATTGCTGCAGCATGGCTACGCCATTACCCTTCAGGATATGGCGCTCTATGATTCCGCCGCGACATTATATGAACAGGCCTATGAGAATTTTATGCAACACTATGGCGAAGATAATATCAAGGTAGCCTCGGTGCAGACTGACCTGGCTTCACTATACCGCATGATGGGTGAGCTTGATCGCTCGCAGGAACTGGCGGAAAAATCATTGAAAACACGCCGCACTATCCTCGGCGAAGTCCATGAGGATGTCGCCCACAGTATGAATCATCTGGCCCGGCTGTACCAAGTACAGGGACGGCTCGACGAGGCCGAAGCGTTGATGCGACAGGCCTATGAAATCCGACGGGAAATCCTTGGCAAATATCATGTTGAAGTGGTCGCCAGTCTGGGTTCGCTGGGTGGCTTGTATCTCAATCGATTTCAATTTGAAAAAGCGCGCGATACTTATCGTGAAGCGCTGGAAATCATTGTTCACCTCATGGGCAAAGATCATAATTATGTCGGCGGTGTTACCAACAGCCTCGCCAATGCCCATTACAATCTTGAAGAGTATGAAATCGCCGATTCATTGTATCGCGAGAGCATCGACATCCTTGCGCGGACCCTCCCCGAAAATCATGTGAACCAGGCCTACCCGATCATCGGACTGGGGCGGCTTCTCATGGATACCGGTCGGCTCGAGGAGGCTGAAGTATATCTTCGGCGTGCCATTGAGCTTCGACGGGCCGGCTATCCGGAGGGACATCTCTTGACTTTCGAAACCGAGATGTTTCTCGGCGGCTGTCTTCTGGGCCAGGGCCGTCTGGACGAAGCCGAGGCGCTGCTGGCAGCCAGCTTCGATGCGCTGCGTAACGGCAGTGGCCGTACATTGCATGTGGCAGCCTTTGGCGGCAAGAAACTGGCTGAACTCTACCGTCAGACCGATCGTGCCGCCGATGCCGACAGTATCCTGACCCTGGTCGCTCAGCTTGAAGCCGTAGCTTCAGATTAACTCCTACTTAGCCTCAGCGCCATTGACCGGTACGGCAACGCCGGATTTTTCGGTCGAAAACAGGCTGAAGAGAACCGGTACGACGACCAGCGTCAGAAATGTCGAGACAATCAATCCGCCGATAATGGCCCAGCCCATCGGGGCCCACATCGAACCGCCGCCGAGAGTCAATGGCAGCAAACCGCCGACAGTCGTCAATGTCGTCAGGATAATCGGGATAAAACGAGCCTGGCCGGCTTCTTTAAGGGCCTCACCCATGTCCATGCCCTCTCGCCGCAACTGGTTGGTGTAATCCACCAGGATAATCGAATTGTTGATGACAATCCCCACCAGTGAACTCACCCCGATAAAGGCGGTAAACGAAAACGTATAGCCGGTTATCAGCAGGGCCAGAATAGAGCCGATAATCGCCAGCGGAATAGCTCCGAAGACAATCAAGGGCTGGCTGTAGGAACGGAACTGCAGCACCAGCACCGCGAAAATAGCGATCAATGCGATAATAACCGCGCGCCCCATACCGCCGAACGATTCCTGCTGATTTTCGAGTTCACCGGATATATAGTAGCTGTATCCTTTGGGCCATTCATAAGCCTTAAGTTTCTCAATAATCTGCTTTGTGGATTCATTAACAGAGATACCGGTCGCCACATCGGCGGTGATTATCACATTGCGATTCTGGTTGAAGTGATTGATGCGCAATGGCGACGCCTCGAATTCAATCGATGCCAACTGGCGCAATGGAATCTGTTCACCGATAGCCGATGCAATATAAATTTGATCAAAGTGCTCGGTGGTCATCTTGTCTTCGACCGGCAGGCGCATCACGATATCATATTCCTTGCCATCGTCATCGCGATATTGCGCCGTGGAAGCCCCGGTCACAGCCGTCCGTACCGTTCGGTCGATATCGATCAATGGCACCGCCAGCATGGCTGCTTTGTCGCGGTTAATCTGCACCCGCAAATCCGTGCGTGTCGTACTCAGGGGATTATCGACATTGATGACACCCGGGACTTCGCGATACATCGCCTCGACATCGCGGGAAATATCACGCAGGGTATTCAGGCTCTCTCCGATAATGCGGATTGCAATCGGTGCTACCGATGGCGGACCCTGTTCGAATTCCCTGATAGTTATGCGCGCACCGGGAAAATGTTCAAATTCATCTCGCAGTTCGTTGATTGCGTTTTCCAGCACTGTGATATTGTCCTTGTTCAACTGGACAAAGAGCTGTGCATGCGTACTCGATTCGTTTTTGGGAATGACATTGTAGTAGATCCGCGGATTGCCATGCCCGATATTTGTGGCGTAATGACTGATATCGTCACGCTGATCGAGGACCGCTTCGACATAGCGCGCGACATTATCGGTCGCATCGAGATTGCTTCCCTGAGGCAAATCAATATTGATGATAAACTGCGGCTTTTCCGCCTTTGGGAAAAAACTGACCCCAACCACCGGAAATAATGTCAAGCTGCCCAAAAATATCACAGAGGCGATCCCCAGGACAGTCCAGCGTCGCATCAGTGCGATATCCAGTGTCTTCTTATATGGTCCTGAAACCAGATTGTCCAGGCGGCGGCGTATTGGTGTATCGCCGGAAGCAGCGGTTATTTTCAAATAGCGACTGGATAAAAACGGCGTCAGCGACAACGAGATCAAAAGTGATGCCGCCAGTGCGTAGATAACCGTAACCGGCATACTGCGGATAAAATCGCCGGTCACATTCTGCATCATTGCCAGCGGTAAAAAAGCCAGAATCGTGGTTGCCGTAGAACTGACAATCGCCCAGCCGATTTGAGACGTTCCCTCGATCGCCGCCTTGATAGGCGGATATCCCTGACGCATGAAGCGCCCGATATTCTCGGTGACCACAATAGCGTTGTCGACCAGAAGACCAAGCGCGATTACCAGCCCGGCAATCGACATCTGCTGCAGGCCGAAGCCACTTAAATCGACAAATCCAATCGCGATTAATATCGAAAATGGTATCGCCAGCATGACGATGATCGCCGAACGGTAATTGGCCGCCAGAAAGACCACGATCCCGACCAGCAACAGACCCTGCAGCAGATTGGCAAAGAAACTGTTGACCCGCTTCTCAACACTGACAGATTGATCAAAGACCGTAAACAGGTCAATATTATCCGGCAGTGTCGGTTCAAACTCACCGATCCTGCCCTTAAGGCCATCCATCACCCCAAAAACATTCGTATGATTCTTTTGCTGCACCGAAACAAAAACCGCCCGGGTGCCATTGACCCTCGCATGGTACTTCTCATCTTCGTAAGCAAAGTCGATGTCGGCAACATCATCGAGATACACCACAGCGCCATCGACGGAATGGACAATTGTCCGGCGGATATCATCGAGCGATTGATACGCCCCGGTGGTCTTGATATTAAAACGACGGCTGCCGATATCGACTGATCCGCCCGGAATGTTGGCAGCCGAAGAAGCCAGGGCGTTCTGCACGCGCATCAAAGGAATACCCAGTTGCGCCAGTTTTTCAAGATTAATTGAAACACGGATTTCCTGCTCGGGATATGCTTCTATTTCCACCGCTTTCACACCCGGCAGCTTGTCGAGTTGATCCTTGAGCAGTTCAGCTTCGCGCTCGAGCTGCCGATATGGCGCTGTTTCCGAACGCAGCGCCAGTTGCAGAATATTCACATCCGTAATGTTGATCTTATCCAGTTCGAGGCTGATGATGCCATCCGGCAGCTCATCGCGGATACTGTTGACATTTTGCACAACCTGGGAGTATTTATCATCGAGGTCGGCATCGATAGTGAATTCTACTCCGATCACACCGAGACCGTTGGATGAAAACGAAGTCAACTCGACAATATCATCGAGTTCATTGATCACCTCCTCGATCGGATCGACGACCAGTTCCTCGATATCTTCAGGGGTCGCACCCGGATAGATGGCCACGATATTGACATTCGGCGGTGTCACCAGGGGATCCTCCGAACGGGGCATGATCAAAAGCGATACCACTCCGGAGATAATCAGCAGAACGATAATGATGGTCGTGAACTGATGATTCTCTATTGCGAATTTTGGAAAATTCATGGTGTCCTCAGACTGATGCGATTATCGATCGACAATCAACATGATGTCGGCGCCATCGGTCAAATACGACGCCCCGGCCGTGATTACTTCTGTCGCCGTCTCCAGCCCCGAGGTGATTACAACCCGGTTTTTGTAAATCGAGCCGATTGTTACCGGCGTTTTGATGGCGGTCGTTGACTGTTGCGACGGCACAAATACATACCCCTCAGTTGCTTCTGCTTCATACAGGGCTTCGATCGGCACCGTTGCCCTGCGTTCAGCCAGCGATGGCGTCACGATTACCACGGCGACGAAACCCGATTTCAGCGCACGATCATTGGATACCAGCGTCAATTCCACTTCATATGTACCGGTACGGGGATTGGCGCCTTCGGCAATACGGGTCACTGTCGCGCGAATCGAATCGCCCGGGAAGGCATCGAAAAACACGACAGCCGAGTCGCCATAGCGAAGCCGGACAACATCGCGATCAGCAATACTGACCGTTACCAGCCAGGAACCATCGGTCGCCCCGAATTTGAAAACCGGGTGACCGGGGGAGACAATTTCGTTTTCTTCGGCCATACGCCTCAATATGACGCCATCGGATGGCGCCGTGATTGTCGAATGCATCTTATTGAACTCGGCGATAGTCATATCGGAGCGGGCAACATGCCGGGCTGTTTCGGCATTCTGGAGCTGTTCAAGCGTGACCACACTATCGGCATAGAGATTTTGCATGCGCCTGTAATCACGGTCAGCCTTATCGAAGGCACTCCTGGCTTTTTCCAGACGGGCGTCGATTTCAGCCAGGTCGAGTCGGGCCAAGAGCTGTCCCCGCGATACCCGATCGCCGCCATCGACGGCGAAGTGATCAATGATACCGCCGGTCGTAAATGAGAGATACGCCTCCTCGGTCGCCGAAAGAACCCCGCTGGAACGGATCGGCAGCGCAATGTTTTCCCAGCGCACATCAGCAGTTCGGACAGCAACAGCACCGGACTCGGCGGTTTCAGCGTCGCCTTCGCCGCAGCCGGATGTAAGAAGCAAACCGAGGGCGCCCAGTATTATCAAAAGTAAAAGCATACCAGTTCGCATGTCTTATCCGTTCCTTTCTGGGAGCGTGTAGGTTCCGATAACCCGTTCCAGGTCAGCATGGCGGGTCAGGTAGTCGAAGATCGTAACGACCATGTTTATTTCAGCACGAGTCAACGCCGCGCGCGCATCGAGATATTCCGTTTGCGAGACCATTCCTTCATTATATTTTCGCTCGACGATGTGGAACGAACTGCGGGCACTGCGCTGCTGATCAGCAGCCGTTTGCAGACTTTGGCGGGCGACCTCGAAACCGAGGAAGGCATCCTGTACCTGAATCGTAATCTGCTTGATTGTCTCTGATTTCTGCGCCCGGCGAATACGGCGATCGGCCTTGGCCTGCGCCATGCGGGCCTTATCCTGAAAACCGTTGAACAGATTCCATTCGAGCACAAATGACGCCATCCAGAAATCAGACTGCTCATCGAACTCGTATGTCGTCCCCTCGAAACCATAGTCGAAAGCCAGCGAAACCCCGGGCAAAAAGCGCGTTCGCGAGATATTGACAGCATAATCGGATGCCGCGATACCATACTCGAGCTGGAGCAATTCCTCACGGCGCTCAAGGGCCAGCTCGCCGGCGGTAGCGATGTCCATGACCGGCGGTTCAGGCAATGCGGCGCTTTGCGGTGTCTCGATGGCGGCATCCAGTGGACGGTTCAGCAGGAAATTGAAGTACGAGGCCGCCAGAGTGACATCCTTTTCGGTGGTCATACGCTTCTGGATTATGTCACTGAGTTCTGCTTCCGCCCGATAGACAGCATCGCGCGTTACTATATCATTGTCGAACAACCGCTGCGAAACCCGGAGATTCTCGCGAAGCAACTCCTCCGTGGCAGCATAGATAGCTACAACGGTGTCCGCCTTGATATAATTGTAATAAGCGGTTTTAACATCGGCGACCAGTTGACGGGCAAAGCGGTCACGATCGGCTGCTTCGGCCCGGCGAAGATTTGATTGCAGGCGATAATTGTAATAGACCGCCGGCTGAAACAACGGCTGCGTCACTCGTATTTTCGTCTCATGTTCTTCTTCGCGGAGAAAGGGGATAACCTCATTGTTCAGATTGGCCGGATAGACATTACTGCCGATCAAGTCGTTCAAGCCCTCATGGACAGGGTTTACCAGATCCCCGATCGGGATGATGATATCCCGGCCGCCACCAGCCCGGGAGTACCGGCTTGACAAAGTTATCGAGGGCAAAAACGCACCCCGCGCCTGATCCAGGGCAGCCATACTCTTTTCCAGCGAAAACTGCTTTTGTTGCAGAGCCAGATTACTCTCGAGTGCACGGTCGATATATTGATCCAGAGGCTCAACCTGTGCCACGGCATTTACCGCCGCTATCCACAGGGTAAGAATCGATAACCCTGTAATAACGGAAACTTTATAAATCTTTAATAAAACACTGACCATAAGTCATTCCAAGATTAAAAAAATTACCTGGGTCTTAGTGAGTTTTCCGCAAAATCCAGAAAGTCATTAAACATCGCTTCAGGATCAAAGGGCGCGTTTTGTCTGATCATCTTTCCCTTTTTGGCGATCAACATTATTATGCCAAGGCTTTGCCCCCAGAGAAGATAACCGGTTTTGACAGGATCCAGGTCCGAACGAATAGAACCATCGGCAATACCGTTTTCAATAGCATCCTGAAGAATCTTGTGAGTATCGAACCCCGAATTTGTACAGGCCGCGGCCAGCGATTCAGGATCGATGCTTTCCTGTTCAGACGAATCGAAGTAAATCATTGTGTTGTAGTAATCCGGGTACTTCCTGCTGAATTCGCAATAGGCCTGTCCGATCGCCCTCACTTGCTTAAGGCCAGTTTGTTCCGAGGCGACCGCGGCTTTGAACATGTCCGTCAACTTCTCAATAGCCCGCAAGGCAATCCCCAAATACAGCTCTTCTTTACTCTTGAAGTAAAGATAGAGCGTGCCTTTGCTCAATTCAGCCTTTTCGGCGACGTCGTCCATTGTGGCTGCATCCAGACCCTTCTCGAAAAAAACCTCTTCAGCAGCATCAATAATGTCGTTGTATCGCTGCCGCTTCTCACGTTCTCGTCTTTCGTGTATACCCATGCCACTCCTTTTTGATGACTGGCAATGTTATGACTGACAGTCACATTATATATAACGGTACGAATGTATCGGAAGTTTCGTCAGAAGCAAGGTTTTTTTCAATTTTTTTCCAATTGTGCCGAAATTGAACAGACAGCCGCATCATGAAGTCAACACCATGACGCTGTCTGCGTAGCATTTATAAAGATATTTACTGGCCCGCCGATAGTCAGACCCGTATATTGGAACAATGGCGGTGCCTGTCATAAATTAACTGTTAACCAGCGAACAGGATTCCCTCTATGGCAACAGAATCACTGGAACAGCAACTTCGAAACTACTTTCTCTTCGGATTTCCCGTCTCCCGACGCATCTGGGACTGGCTGGATATATCTTCGATTATTACGCCTGAACATGTTGAAGTCGGCGTTTCCGATCTCTATTCCTTGCGCCGTGTTTCGGACCGTTTCAACCGCAAGAAATGGCAAAGCACCCGCCAGACGCAGACGGTTCATGCCGGGCAGTTAAATACTGTTGGCGTCATTGAGGATGTCCTGCGGTACCTGCTGCTGCGGTATTCCTTCGAGGATGTTACCGGGGTGATTGATCGCGGCCTCGAATGGACCGGCGTGCAGTATAATAATATCATATCGAGCAAACCGCCGAAAACATTCGTCGGTGTCTTTCCGCCGCGGGCGGTGATAGTTGCCGGTGAACAGGAAGATGATTATTTAACCGGCGCAACGGCTATTGCTTCGCATCGGGAACGGGCTGTTGCTGAGATGATTCTCCTGTCGCTGGCTCTTGAAAACCCGGCTTTTCGGCCGTTTATGGAATTCTTCGAAGACAGCGAACTCAAGCAGCGTTCTCCGTATCCTATCCTCATGGAAGCGCTCGAGACGTATTTCGATGATCAACCGGAATTCGAGCCCCTCAGTGACAAGCTCTTCACCTGCCTGCGCGCGCCGATGCGCGAATATCCCGATTCGCTCGATGGCCAACTGGAGTACATTAAAAAACACTGGGCGAAATTTCTCCCGGCCGGACTGCTCGAACGGTTGACTCTTGCCGGCGATATTCTTCGCGAGGAACAGACTCTGCGCGGCTGGGGACAGCCAATGCTTGACGTGCTGAGATTCGGGGCCGATCTTTATGGCGCCGATTATCTCTATCCCGAACCGGCCGCCTTCAGCCGTGATGCCGACTGGATGTCCAACGTCGTTCTTATCGCCAAATCAGCCTATGTCTGGCTGGATCAATTATCTAAAAAATACAACCGCCAGATCGACCGACTTGACCATATCCCCGATGAGGAACTCGACTACCTGGCCCGCTGGGGTTTCTCCGGACTCTGGCTGATAGGGATATGGGAACGATCCGAGGCCTCAAAAACAATCAAGCAGATCATGGGTAATCCCGAAGCGATGCCATCGGCCTATTCGCTCTACGACTACAATATCGCCAAAGACCTGGGCGGTGAAACCGCCTACACCAGTTTGCGGGAACGCGCCTGGACGCGGGGTATCCGGTTGGCCAGCGATATGGTCCCCAATCATACCGGCGTTTTTTCAAAATGGATAGTTGAACATCCCGAATGGTTTCTGCAGTTGGATTATCCGCCGTTTCCGGCCTATAGCTTCAACGGTGTCAATCTTTCCCATGATGATCGCTGTGTAATTCAAATCGAAGATGGTTACTGGGACCATCGCGATGCCGCTGTCGTTTTTCGCCATTATGATCATCAGACCGGTCAAACACGGTTCATCTATCATGGCAACGACGGTACCAGTACGCCCTGGAATGATACCGCGCAATTGAATTTCATGCTGCCGGAGGTGCGCGAGGCGGTCATTCAGAATATTCTGCACGTTGCCCGCAAATTTTCGATTATCCGTTTCGATGCCGCTATGACCCTGGCCAAGCGGCATTACCAGCGGCTCTGGTTTCCCAAACCCGGCGAGGGCGGCGCGATACCGTCACGGGCCGAACACGGCATGACCCCGGCCGATTTTGACCGTGCCTTCCCCAAGGAATTCTGGCGAGAAGTGGTTGACCGGGTTGCCAGGGAAGTGCCCGATACGCTGCTGCTGGCCGAAGCCTTCTGGCTGATGGAGGGCTACTTTGTCCGTACCCTCGGGATGCACC
>CAZGLR010000038.1:10646-21333 GCA_964526635.1 uncultured Ignavibacteriales bacterium
GCGTTCATGAACATGCTCAAGATGGAGGAAAACAGCAAGTACCGTCAGACCGTTAAAAACGTCCTTGAATTCAGTCCCGAGGTGCTCAAGCGCTTTGTTAATTTCATGAATAATCCCGACGAGGCGACCGCTGTCGCCCAGTTCGGAAC
The DNA here is from genome assembly GCA_964526635.1 of uncultured Ignavibacteriales bacterium. GTDB lineage: Bacteria > Zixibacteria > MSB-5A5 > GN15 > JAAZOE01 > CAZGLR01. The sequence goes on from CAZGLR010000038.1 coordinate 10,796, forward strand.
CGGCGACAAATACTATGGTGTCGCGATGATGATGGTGACTATGCCGGGTCTGCCGATGTTCGGCCACGGCCAGATCGAAGGTCTCACCGAGAAATACGGGATGGAATACCGCCGGGCGTACTGGGACGAGCAACCCGATATCGAGATGATCCGGCGCCATGAGCGAGAAATATTTCCGTTGATGCGGCAACGCTTTCTCTTCTCGGGTGCCGATAACTTCGCTCTCTTCGATTTCGTGACACCCGACGGCTGGGTCGATGAAAATGTGTTCGCCTACACCAATCGGGCCGGCGGCCACCGGGCGTTGATTCTCTATAACAATGCCTACAACAACACCCGGGGTAAGGTTTTAACATCCACTGCCATTAATCACGGGGATGCCGAAAAGAAGCATTTCGTGCATCGCAATCTCGCCGAAGCGCTGGCCTTGAGTACCTCCGATCGCATCTACTATATCTTCCGGGATCATCGCACCAATCTCCAGTATCTGCGCAGCGGCCGTCAGATCGCCGATGAGGGCCTGTATGCGGAATTATCCGGCTACCAGTACCATGCCTTTCTGGACTTTGATGAAGTCTATGATGCCGATGGCGACTGGTATCGCCTTGCCGGACGTATCGGCGGCGGCGGGGTGCCCAGTATGGCTGAGGCCATGCGTGAGATGCACCTGGAACCGATCCTGATGCCGTTTACCACCATGATCAACAATCAGGAAATGAGAAAGCTCATCGAGCAGGATAAAGAGAGCCGCGAACGCTTCGTACATAATCTGTCGGCATTTATGGAAGCCGCCGGACAGTTTGCCCGAACAGAAAAGGACCTCGACAAAATCCGGCAGCGGACACTGAACAAAATCAATGCAATCCCGCTTGATGAAGACATCGACTATTCCCACCCCGGCAATGAGGCCATCCTCGACATTCGCAGCCAGATCGGCGACAATTACGACGCCCTGCATCATATCCTGATCTGCTGGGCAATTATCGGTGAAGGTGAACAATTGGCCATCGACCGAACCGAGAATGCCTCACCGCTGATGACGGGACCATTGTGGACAACCTGGATGCTCAATCGCAGAGTTCAGGCGGAATTTGCGGCCTTCTGGTCCAGCGACGAGATGGCCTGGTGGGATCATCTGCTGGTGGCCGTATTGCTCAAATACAGTAATGTGCTGCAGGCTGATATGGCCGATTTCCTCGATCAATCACTGATCGAGATGTTCGACGACTATGACGTGACGCAGTATATACAGGCGAATGATTTCGAGGGTGTCGTCTATTTTAACAAGGAACAATGGATTCGCATGGTCCATGCCCTGCTGTATACCCTGGCTGTCCAGGAACTGGCCGAAGGCGATGTCGATGGTGAAAACCTCAATCACGCCATCCAGACGGCTGAGACGCTGATCAAGAGCGCCGAGACGGTGAAATATCGAATGGACAAGTTCCTGGAGTTGATGAAGGAGCAAAGTATTCCCTGATCTGATCAGCAGCTTCAGATCAGACCGTCACTATCGAGGGATCAGAACCGAAATAATCCCGCCTGAAAGCCGCAAAAGGGACTTGGCAAACTGCCGGAATTTATGCATCTTATCCACTTATGGTTTAAGTATCAATCTCCCCGAATTGCCGCCGGGATGGTCGCGGCGTGATGCGGACAGATTGCGGAAAGTGAACGAGGCTGAATATGAATGTATGCATGGTTGGAACCGGATATGTCGGATTGGTTGCCGGTACCTGTTTGTCCGATTTTGGCATGAATGTCATTTGCGTCGATAAAGAAAAAGAAAAAATAGAGGCAATCGAACGGGGCGAGGAAGTCATTCATGAGATCGGCCTGACTCATCTCATCGAACGCAACCGCACACGGGATCGTCTTCACTTTTCAACCAACCTGGAAGAGGCTGTCGATCGCTCACTGGTGATTTTCCTCGCGGTCGGGACGCCGGAGAGTCCCGACGGTTCAGCCGACTTGTCGGCTATTTATGGCGTGGCCGAACAAATTGCCCGGGCCATGCGCGAATACAAAATCATCGCGATCAAAAGCACTGTCCCGGTCGGTACCGCCCGCAGACTCACAGAACTGATTCGTGAACATCAGGTGCAGCCGGTTGACTTTGACGTCGTCTCCAATCCCGAATTTTTGCGCCAGGGATCGGCGGTTGACGATTTCCTGCGCCCCAACCGCGTTATTCTCGGCTGCGATTCCGAACGCGCTCTGGCGATCATGCGGGATATCTACCGTCCGCTGTATCTGCTGGATACGCCGATAGTCAGCACTACCAACGAAACCGCCGAATTGATCAAATATGCCGCCAATACCTTCCTGGCCATGAAGATCACTTTTATCAATGAAATGGCTAATTTGTGTGATCTGGCCAACGGTGATGTCTATCAGGTGGCCAAAGCGCTGGGGATGGACGGCCGCATCGGCCCCAAATTCCTGCATCCCGGTCCCGGATTCGGTGGCTCGTGTTTTCCCAAGGACGTCAAATCGCTGATTCATATATCAAACACCTTCAATTATGATTTCAAACTGGCCAATGCCGTTGTCGCCGCCAATATGCGCCAGAAACAGCGCGTCGTTGACCGCATCCACGCGGTGCTTGGCGATGTCTCCGGCAGAAAAATCTGTATGCTGGGATTATCGTTTAAGCCCAATACCGACGATACCCGCGAAGCCCCGGCCATGTATGTGGCCCGAGAGCTATTGGCCAGGGGTGCCATCATCCAGGCCTATGATCCGGCGGCGATGGAACTGGCCCAAAAGGAACTGCCGGAGTTGAAATGCTTTAACAACGCCTACGATGCCTGTGTCGATACTGAACTGGTTGTGATTATGACCGAATGGAACGAATTCCGCGACCTCGATTTTGACCGTATTAAAGAAGGTATGGCATCGTTGATCGTTTACGATACCCGCAATATCTATGATCTCGCCAAAATCACGGCCAAAGGCTTTTCCTATTATTGTACCGGTCGGAATGCACTGGTGAAGACAAAGCAACCGGCCGAAGTTACAGCGTGAGAAGACAAATCAAAAACGGCGTCGCAGTTCCTATCGCGACGCCGTTGACGATTTCACTTCCAATGTCATCTGATGACTACATCTTGACAATCTCAGCCAGTTTTTCCCGGCTTTTTGAGCCATTGAGAATGAACTCGTAGTATTTCATCAAATGTTCAAAGATACGGTCCCAGGTGCGGGTTTCGGCATAGGCCCGGGCCGCCCTGGACATTTTTTTCCGGAGTTCATGTTCGGTAGCCAACTCAAGCAGTGACTTTTCGAATTGCTCGGCGTTTTCAGTGACATAACCCGTGACGCCGTGCTCAACCCATTCCTGGGGCCCCATGTGGTTTGAGACGATCGCCGGCAGCCCCGAACTCATCGCCTCGATGACGACATTGCCAAGCGTATCGGTCAGCGACGGAAAGACAAAGATGTCGCCATCGGCATACGCCTGACGCAATTCCTGCCCCATCAGTTTTCCTCGAAAGTCAGCATGCGGCAGCAGGCGCTGCATTTCCTCGAGATAGGGACCATCGCCGACAACTGTCAGATCGATATCGGTATGGCGACTGAAGATATCGACCAAAACTTTCAGGTTTTTCTCGGGAGCAACCCGGCCGATATACACCGCCCGAACGCGGCCGTCATCTTCACGACGGCGATGGGCCGGGGAGAAATCATCGGTGTTGATACCCCGCCCGAGAACGCCGATTGGTTTGGAGAATATCTCGTTGAGTTCACGCATGGTCCAATGCGATGGTGTCAGGATCAGATCTGATTGCTCGTAATACCATTTCATCCACGATGACATCATATTACCGAACATTTTGCCGGCAAACGGTCCCAGCACGCGGCCATAACGGATCTCAACATAGTCGCCCAGCGCAGTATGATATATCGAAAGGAATGGACACTTGTTGCGCTTGGCCATCGACAACATGTACAACCCCAGCGGATCAGGCGTGCTGCTCTGTACCAGGTCATAGGTTTCCTGGTTGATCATCTGGGCGGTACTGGATTGATAGATAGCCATGTCGATCCAGCGGGTCGGATCGATTTTAACCGGGATACGCGGCTTATGGATAATAATGCGCACATCACCGTGCTGCTCAACACTGTCCTCGGGGCCATAGGCCATAATATCGGCCCTGACGCCGGCTTTGACGAAGCGGGGGATCAGGTTACCGTAGGTCGTTACGATACCATCGGTTTCACCCCATTTCCCCAGATTTGCAGCGGCTATAAGAACGCGCACTCTTTACCCTTTCCCAATGCGCATCGGAGTAGATATCATCGCTTACGTATGCCAAATATACGGCATTTATTGCGAGGCGCCAGAAGGAAAATGGATTTTCACCAACTCGCTGCTTCAGGATAGCGCGTCTTAATACTGAGAAACCATACACATTAGTAAATCTCCCTGAAAATTGTAGTTATTCTCATAAACTATTTGAAATCATGATAGTTAAGAGAAATTGCAACTTGACGCTCTACGCCAGTCATGTATATTGTGAAATAGAGAACAAATCACAACCTACTCTCCAGGTTCTGTCCCGGGTCCGGCTGTATATTAACGGCATACAATTCGCGGGAGGACATATGAATCAGGGCTCTTGGGCGATTTTGCTCTGTTTGTTGCTATGTTGCGGGATACATGCGGCAGATGGACAAACACGCGAATTACCATCGTCCTTTGATCTGCGCAATTGGGGCGGCATTAATTATGTCACAAGTGTAAAATCTCAGCAGGGCGGTACCTGCTGGACCCATGGCGTTTGCGCGGCCATGGAAGGCAATCTTAAAATGACCGGGGTGTGGATGATAGCCGGTGAAGCCGGTGAACCGAATCTCGCCGAATATCATCTCGACTGGTGGAATGGCTTTAACAATCATAACAATGATGATATCGAACCGCCGACGGGTACCGGCCTGGTGCCGCATGAAGGCGGTGATTACCTGGTAACATCAGCCTATCTGGCCCGGGGCGAGGGGATGGTGCGGAATATCGACGGCCAGTCATACAGCACTCCTCCGCTGCGCGATGATCCCGGGTATCACAAATATTACACACGCCATATCGAATTCCTCAGCGCCGGATTTGACCTGAGCAATATCGATCAGGTAAAGCAGGCGATCATGGATCATGGTGTCATGGGCACCTGTATGCTCTATGAGTCCCAGTATATGGATTATGAGAATTATACCCACTATCAGCCCAAGGGACAGGGCGGCCCGCCCAATCATGCGATTGCCATAGTGGGCTGGGATGACAACAAAGTCACTCAGGCGCCTGAACCGGGGGCGTGGCTGTGCAAAAACAGCTGGGGATCGTATTGGGGGCTCGATGGCTATTTCTGGATTTCCTACTACGATCAACACTGCGGCCAGAATCGCGAGATGGGCGCAATCACTTTTCGCGCCGTCGAACCGCTTCAATGGAATCATATCTACTACCACGATTATCATGGCCGCCGAAATACCCGCGGCGATATGAGTGAGGCCTTCAATAAATTCGTCACCACCAGCTTCGGAGAAATGACAGCGGTTAATTTCTATACGGCGACCGAGAATGTAACCTACACTCTGAAAATTTACGATTCCTTTATCGATTTTGAATTGGGTGGCGAAATTTACTCACAAACAGGATTTTTTGAGTATCGTGGTCTGCATACAGTCGAACTCGATACGATTCTCACCCTGATCGAGGGTGATGATTTCTTTATTTACCTGCAGTTCAGCAACGGCGGACATCCAATCGATCAAACGTCGGATGTGCCGGTTCTTCTCGGCGCCGATTATCGCGTGATTGTACCGTCGTCAGCAGCCCCGGATCAAAGCTACTATCGCAATCAGGCCGGCTACTGGGAAGATCTTCATGACCTCGATTCGACAGCCAACTTCTGTATGAAAGCATTGACAAATGATCTGCCGGAAGCGATCGGTGTCGAAATGAGCGATGTCGTGCCGGACTATTATGATCCCGATCTCGAGATGCCATTGACGATTCAGGTTGCCGAGGGCACCGAAACATTCGCCTCAGGGATGCTTCGTTACCGGGAAAAAGATGGGCCGTTCGACGTCGTACCTTTGACCGATTTAGGGGGTGGCGTATGCGAAGGTATTCTCCCGGCCATGACCTGCGATGATACCCCTGAATTTTATTTCGAGGTTACCGGCTCGGGCGGTACGACCCTGAAATATCCTGCCAACGCCCCGGCGACATGTTTGAAATACATCGTCGGTCACGTCGACATGTACATGGATGATAATTTCGAAACTGATCTGGGCTGGACAACCGGGGGCGATGCTGTCGCCGGGCACTGGGAACGCGGCGCTCCGGTCGGCGGCGGTGACCGTGGTGATCCCGCCATCGATTTCGATGGCTCCGGTCAATGTTACCTGACCGGTAATACGGATGGCGACTCCGACGTTGACTATGGCCAGACCTCACTCATCTCACCGGCCATCGATCTCGATAGCCGCGATGCCGACATTGCCTACGCATTGTGGTACTGCAATAATTACAGCGGTAGTCCCAATGAAGACCTTTTCCACATCCATGTCTCCAATGACGATGGCCAAAGCTGGGTACTGGTCGAAACAGTCGGGCCAATGACAATCGAACGCTGGACATTACACAGCTTCACGGTCAGCGACTTCGTGGTACCCTCAGCAACTGTCAGGGTCAAATTCGAGGCTTCCGACTATGGCGGTGCCTCGGTAGTCGAAGCCGCTGTGGATAGATTCACCGTGACGCAACTGGTTTGCCAGCAGGCCTACGTGTGTGGTGATGCCAGTAATGACGGCAGTATTAACGTCGGCGACGGCATCTACCTGATCAACTATGTCTTCAAGAGCGGCCCGGAACCGCAGCCGATGGCCGCCGGTGATGTCAATGGCGACGGTTCAGTGAGTGTCGCCGATGCCGTATACCTGATAAATTACATTTTCAAGAGCGGGCCGGAACTGAACTGCCCGTGAGGGTGAGAATATCTCACGACCTGAATCGAGAGGAGGATTCGTGAAGCAGCGAACACAACATCAACGATTTCTGCACCAGTTAACCCTCACCTCACTGGGTGCAATCATCCTGCTTATTGGTGCTTTCGCGCCGGCTGTTGCTGAAATCAGCGATGGCCAGTTGAGTGCCATGAAGCAGGATATCGCCGCCAATGGCTACACTTTCAACGTTGATCACAATGGCGCCACCGACTACGCACTCGATGAACTGTGCGGGCTGGTCGAACCCGAGGGCTGGCAGGAGGATGCCGATTTTGTGGAGTTCACCGACAAGGATCCATTGCCCGAACGCTTCGACTGGCGGGAAGTGACCGCTGTTCCGCCGGTGCGTAATCAGGGCGGCTGTGGCAGTTGCTGGGCGTTTGCGACCGTCGGTGCCCTGGAATGCGCGATATGGCGCATCGATGGCGAACAGGCCGATCTGTCCGAACAATGGCTGGTCAGCTGCAACCGGGCAGGATGGGGATGCGATGGCGGCTGGTGGGCGCATGGGTATCACAAAACCACCCTCGATCAATGTGGAAATTCCGGCGCTGTATACGAATCACTCTTTCCCTATATGGCCAGCGATCGCCCCTGCGGATGCACTTATTCGCATAAGCACTTTATTGACGACTGGCACTATATCGGCAACGGCAACAATGTCCCGCCAACCGACCAGATCAAGCAGGCCATTCTCGACTATGGCCCGGTGACCGTTGCGGTGACCGTCACCTCCTACTTCCAGGCTTACAGCAACGGCGTGTTCAATGCCTGCTCGGTTAATCCCGTCAATCATGGCGTCGTTCTCGTTGGCTGGGATGATACCCTGGGTACTGCCGGCGCCTGGATCATGCGCAATTCATGGGGACCCAACTGGGGTATGGATGGTTACATGTACATCGAATATGGCTGCTCCAAGATCGGTTATGCCGCCAGCTATGTTGAATATCCCGGACATGTCGGAATCCTGACCGAATCGGTTCCGGTCTGCAGTCTGGGACTTGCCTATAGCTGTCCGCTCGATGCTACCGGCGGATCGGGAGAATATACCTGGACTGATAAGCTGGATATCCTTGAAGGCACCGGCCTGAGCATAGATCCCGATGGTTACCTGATTGGGACCCCGTCGACGCAGACCAGCCGTAATTTCATCGCCCGGGTGGAAGATGCCATGGGTCGCTGGGATGAGGTCGTGTATACGATCAATACCATTAAAACCTACAACTGTGGTGATCCCAATTACGATGCATCCGTGAACATTGGCGATGCCGTCTATCTGATCAATTTTGTCTTCTCCAGCGGATCGGCGCCGATACCGGTCGATGATGCCGGTGACGCCAACTGTGATAACCTGGTCAATGTCGGCGACGCGCTGTATATTGTTAATCACGTATTCAAATCCGGACCGTCGCCCTGCTGCTCGCAGTGATTGGTTAAGATATTTATTATCAACGGGTTAACTCGTCGGGTTAGCCCGATTTTTTGCATCGAAATTTCTCAGATTTGTCACAAGGAATGCCGATATTTAATAAGAACGTAAAAGCGCCGCCTGGAAAACCTGCGTGAAGCCGGCCTTAAATTTAGGTATCAGAAAGTGAATTTATCTGCGTACTATGTCGAAAACCAGATAGCTCTGTGTATTACCCATTGCCGGGGGATAGCATTTGCAGAATCGAAATGGCTGATTAATATGCAAAAACCGCTACTACATATGTTGCTGATTGCCCTCTGCATTATTCTGGGAACTCCGTTGCAGGCACAGGCTTTCCAGCCAATGGTAACCGGCACGGCCTTCGATTCGCTGATTGCTGTTCAGGATACTGCCTTTCAGAACCATGTGCGCGGCCTTTTCAAAAACGGCGACGGCTACCTGATGACCGGTCCGATGGATCCATTATTCGACGGCCCTCCCGACAGCCGCATGATATACCACAGCCATCGCCTGACGTGCCCGGATCATGCTTCAATCTCTAAAGCCGTGGCAGCCCTGAGATCGGATACCGCGATTAGAATTATTGATTACCGTGAATGTTTAACCGGTCGTTGCAATGATATGCCACAGGGGTATCGGGGAGCGTTGCTCTGGATTGACTGGCGTGGCGATATCCATATCCTGCAGCTTAACTCGATCCAGCAAACCCGCTGGCTGATATGGGCAAAACCATATCTCGTCCACAGCGACTGGAGTTTTACTTTCGACAAACTCGGCGCCTACGCCGATGCCTTGGCCGATTTCCTGTTTGCCTCGGGGCGAGGATGGAGTGATTTCAAACGACCCGATGCATCCCTTCTGGGTCTGCCCGATTCGCTTGATTTCTATCGTCCCCAGCCGGACTACGTTATCGAGGGATATCAGAATTACAAGGATTTTCTCAAACGGCACCGCCCCATGTATACCGATTTCGCCCGGGGCGTGCTGTCTCTGGTGCCATCGGATTCACTTCTCGCTGCGCTTGCGGCCGATCCTCCGTACATTGCTTACCGCAACAAGGAATACCGTGCGTTACAGCATGAGTTTGAGAAATTTATAACTCGCGGCGGCGATTTCCGTGATATTGCCGTTTTAACCAAGACTGTCCTCGATACCCTGTCACCGGGCGAGTATCTCTATGCTGTCGGGGCGTCCGGTCTTATCCGGTTTGCGCGGGAACTAACCCGGGAGGAAGTCCACCGCATCGAAGAACAGTCCGGACAAAAAGTTCCGCGAATAAATCACGCCTTCCTGTTTCCCGGCGAAGCTATCTTAATCGCCGGCGCGTTTTTCATTGAGCATAGCGAAGACGGTATCCCGTATTTTCATAAAATCAACGCGCAATCAGGCCATTATTTCTACAGCAACCTGACTCCCACAATTCGCACCGATATCAGCGAAAAATCCAACACCTACATATTGAGTCTGGGACATTTTTTTCGCGCCCTCGAGCGCGAGGGGATTTCCGTTTCCGATGCCTTGATCAGCAAATACTAACACAGCCTCAGCGGTTCGCAGCCACGGCTCGAATTTTGTCGATTGCCCGCGCGGCAATATCATCCCAGAGATGTTCATGGGCAATTTCTCGACCGATCTCTTTGGTAACTTCGCGATTCCTCTGAAGTTGCTTTGCCACAGCCTCGTTCCAGGCGGACTCGTCATTTTCAACTGTTAGAATCAAATCAGCGCTATAGCCGCTTATTTCAGGAATCGGGGAGGAAACCATCGGCAATCCGGCGGCGGCATATTCATAAAACTTCAAGGGATTGAGATATTCGAAAAACGGCGTATTAATATACGGCAACAATCCGACATCAAATGCCGCAATCACCGCCGGCAGATTCGGAAGTGGTACCGGCGGCAGGAAATGGATATTATCAATAGCTGAAAATTGCCTTACGGGTGGGGTCTCATACCCCGGGCCAACGAAAACAAACTGCCAGTCGGGATGCCTGCCGGCCAGTCGGGCCATCAGCGGCAGATCCAGCCGCGATGATACCATCCCGGTATACCCCAGACGGGGTCGTGGTATTTTGGAAATCTCTGGATCGGTACT
>CAZGLR010000038.1:21343-26631 GCA_964526635.1 uncultured Ignavibacteriales bacterium
ATAGTCTCTGACAATGCTGCATACGTTTGGTGGCTGAGGCCATTGCCGATACACAGCGCTGCCGGGTAGTGACGGGCGTACCGTTCAAACAGGCGCTGCGAAGTGGTCAGCAGCATATCAACCCGTGAGCGGCCGTCAATTTCGCGCTTCACGATAGCCGGATCTTCGTGACCGTGTATATCCGAGAGCGCGTCATAGATTTCCAAAACCACGAAGGACGATTCAAACAGGTGGGCCACCGCCATCTGCTGCGGATGGTAATACCAGATCAATGGATCGCTGCACGGTGTTTTCAATCTTCGCTGCAACGAATGGTATCCGGATCGTAAAGCAGCAATGTTCAATCTCTCCAGCAGACTCACGCGATTGGCGACTGTATCATGAATCGCGTATTTCGGGCTGTAGAGATACAGATTCTCATTCAACTGCTGTAACCGCGAACGGCCAAATAACTCAGGTGTGCGCGATGGTTTCTTGATGACAGTAGAAAATGGGCACAAAGGACGGTTTACCGCAACAATCGTGACGCCGTCGTCTTTGACCTGATCAGCGATTGCCTGTATGAACGGACGGCGCGTGAATATCGGCCAGTCGACTGTAAGAAAAATCAACCAGATTGCGGGGAGAGAAGCCATGACGGCAATATATCAGGTCAGCCAATGATCCAAAATAAAAAAGGCCATGATTCCTAAGACGGAGAACACACAGCCTCGTTACTACACGAACGTCTTTACTATCTCTTTATGCAACCCCTGCAGTTCACTATAGGCTTTGTTGATTTCGTTGATTTTCTCCTGCAGTTTTTGCATGAGCTGCTTCTTTTCGAGACCATTGCGCAGAATAATCAAAATATCATCATTGTCCCAGGGCTTTTCAATATATTGAAACAGGCCGACTTCGTTTATCGCCTTGATCGCGTTTTCCTTGTCGGCATAGCCGGTGAGGATGATGCGCGGGATTTCCGGCTTGGCGTCGCGGACTTTGGCCAGAAAACTGATGCCATCCATCTCCGGCATCAAATAATCGGAAATCACGATATCGACATCGTTGCCGGTAATGTATTCAAGCGCGTCTTTGGCAGAAATAAAGGTCTTGACCGTATAGTCGGTTTCGAGACTGAGGAACGATTCAAGACTGGTCAGGACCATCTCTTCATCATCGACAATCACAACAATATGGGTGCTTTCGTCGGTCATATCTTTCTCCGGCGTAAGATGTGTACGTCAATAGTTTTCTGGTTCACCCTCGTTCGGTCAGACTTTCCAGCTATAACAGCATGAATAACGCCATAGTTTCATTCAAACCCAGAGCTGGACGAACAGGTAATATCTTCAGAATCGAGGGAGTTTGCAACAGTTTTGTGGAAAAAGCGGCGGACGACAGCATCAGGGACCGGTCGTACCCCCGCCGACACCGGGCGCTCCGACCCGTTCCAGGAGATTTCGAAGACGGTCGGCCATGGTCTTGAGGACTCCCTGCGTAATCTGGACGTGATCAGCCAGCAGGTCGACGAAGTCAAAACGGTCGATGCGCAGCGCTCGGGTTTGTTCCAGCGCCTCGGCGGTTACGACGCGGGGCGAATCATCAAACAGTGCCCAGGTCCCGAAAACATCGGTCTTTTCGGCAATAGTAATCTCCTGCTGGGCACGGTGTAACCGTACTTTGCCATCAAGAATCATATAGAGGGAATCTGCGGGTTCGCCCTCCTCATAAACAGTCGTCCCGGCATCAAATGCGACTTCGTCGGCGATTGCAGCCAGGTGAGCCAGTTGTTCGGTTGGGACATCGGAAAATAAATCAACGTTCTGGAGCAGCAGGACTTTTTCGATTATCGATGGCATAACATTACCTCATTTTACAATATGACCATCACATGGCGGCGATCAGATTCGCTGTTTCCCTGACCACCGGGTCGCTGTCTGTTCTGGCCTGCAGGATTATTTCACGCAATCGTTCCGACTTTACTCCCCCGGCATGATATATAGCGCACGCCTTCAGCCAAAAATCGCGGCCGTTGATCAGGTGCAGCAGAGCCTCTTCTTCGGTTTCAAAACGGATACCGAACATTTCACTCCCACGGCGCAGGGCGATCTCGGAGGCGTCTTCATCGAGAATCGGAATCAGGTATTTACGGACATCGCTGTGAAGCAGGTTATCCAGAAACTCCACGGCATTGGCCCGAAGGCTTTTACGATTGCTGGTAACACCGAGGTAGGCAAAATAAATATCCTGGGCCGGATACGAAAGACCCAGCAGACGGAAAATATGTTCGAGGTTCTGATCCTGTTTCTCTATCAGCGCTTTGATCAGCAGGCGCCCCCCGGGCGAATCACTGCGGCGCTGTCGCTGCAAAATCAGCATGATTTCAAAATACGATCGGGTTTCCTCAAGCAGGGCCGAGTTGACCGCGGTGCGATCGAAAACCAAATCGGCATTGGCGGCCCGCAGTTTGTTCAGCGCCTTGACCAGGTAAAACCGTAGCCGTGGTTCAACCGTTTCCAGATTGCGCGTCAGCATATCCACCGACTCTTGATGAGGCAGGGCACTGAGTACGCGCGGGATGTACATCCGTATCGAAGACGGTATCGCGGCATCATTGAGATAATCACTCAAGGTACCAATTAATCCGACACCGAATTTTGCCAGAGCATCACGGGCATAGACACGATGATCACGGTCCGCCAGCCGATCAATCAGCCAGGGAACATATTCGCGGTCTTTCATATTCCCGAGGCCCTCAATTGCGGCATTGACCACGGCCGTGTTTCGATCATGCATGAGTTGCCTTAATATCTGATGACGGTCAGGCAGGGGACATAAACCACAGGCTCGGGCAATAAGTATATGGCATGCTTCCCGGTCGACCGAGTCAACCGCCAGAATCGAATCGATCAGTTCGGGGGTGAGATGACGGCGATCCTCCTTTGAGCCATGCTCCGCGATACACGCCACCGCCGCGGCCCGGGTGACAGGATCGTTATCGTTGAGAAGGCGCTGGATAACATCGGCCGAATCGGTTGGATGATATCTCAGGAGATATGAAATCGCCACCACCCGGACGTCCGGATCGGGATCAGAGATCAGCGGCTGAACATCATCAAGCGCTGCCGGATCATCCTGTTCGTGCAGTAGTCCTATCGCGCGACGGCGGATATCGGCATCTGAGTGCGTCAATAACTTCATGGCGGGATCAATCAACAGTTTGCTTTTGACCGACAATAACATGTCGAGGGCATAACGTACCTGTCGCGGGCGGCCGCTTTCCAGTAGAGATATCAACGTTTTAATCGTCTGGGCATCGGAGATGCCGTGGCGCAGTTCGGCCGGGTCAATTTCCCGCTTTTCCAGGGCGGAACGGAAAGCATTGACATACTCGCGCCGCATCATCAGCGCCAGCCCAAGCCATAGTCCGACCAGGCCAAGTACGACCAGACTTAACTGCTGGATATTCAGGCCGAGGACCATGGTGCATACCAGCAGCAGCCCGCCGGCGAGGCCGCGGAACCAGCGGTCGATGAACATATCGATGAAAATCTTCACGCGCTTTTTGATATCAAGTGCGACTGGTAAAAACAGCAGCTCCCGGGCGGTTTTATCCAGCGAGTATTTCAGACTGCCGTCGGCGCCCCGCAATAAAATCGCCGCCAGCAGGCCGGGAAAGAGAAACATCGACAGCGAACCAAGAAGCAATCCGATCGGCAGCACCAAAATCACACCGCCAACACCGATGAGTCGCAGGATACGGTAAGCCAGAAACATCTGTAAAGCCAGTGACACCAGCGATAGACGGCTGTAGAAGACAGCCAGAAACGATGTCAGTTCCTGGGTGGTTGGAAAGGCACTTGATGATACCAATTTGAACTGGTAATCGACAAACGACGCCACCATCATGGTCATCGCCACGATGCCGACGATCAGGGTCAGGTGACGGCTGCCGAAGACAGTAGAAAACAACTTGCGGAGGCTTTCCCGCTGTTCAGTGGTTTTGACAAAACGGCCCCGGATGCTTGATTCTATTGGCTTCTTGAGCTTCCAGGCGGCGTTGACCAGAACGATGGTAATAAGCAGAAAACCGACACAAAAAAACAGCAGATCCGGTGTGTTGACATTGAGATATTTGACAATCAGACTGGTGACTTCCCCGCCGGTAATAGCCCCGATAATACCGCCCAGTCCCAAAAGCACGAAAATCCGTTTGGCCTGGGTGGCGGTAAAGACAGCATTACTCAGAAGCCAGAATTGCGACGTGGTCAGCGCGCCATAGATACTCACCCACGCATAGAAAAGATAATAGACCCACGCCGAATCAATATTGATCAGCCAGCGCAGGATAATGAGATTTATAATAATAACGACAGTCGTGACAGTGATCAGCTTGTTGAGCCGCATGGAGCGGCTGAAACGATTGTACAGCGATATCACCGGCATCGTGACGAGTGCCGTAATGATAAAGACCACCGGAAGTTGCGCGGCACTGACTTTGACCAGAAACATGCTGTCGCGGGCCGGCTTGAGGAAATAATAGGTAACCAGCAGCAGGTAATAGCACGAGAACATCAGGACAGTCAGCAGAACTTCGCCCTTGCGCACATCGATTATGGAGCCGAAGAATCGTTTCATAGTCAGGTCAATAATACACCCTGTGGCCCGTCTTCAACAGTAAAATTACCGTATGAGACCCGTTTCTTACAGTCTTTTTCATGTACGTGATTTGATACGGCAATCCTGGTCTGCTGGATAGTCGCCCGTTTTCTACTTGCTTTGGAAAATGTTACAAAGTAACCGTCTCAGCAGCCTTGACCCGGCCTTTTTCGGTCAGCTTGAGATGTTCACCCTCACGGCGTACCAGGTTTTTACGTTCGGCCATATGGGTAATCTTCCGTGTAAAGTTCTCATTCCACCGCATATGGGTATACAGGGTATTGATACGGCTCTCGTCGGCTTCCTCGGGACGGCCCTCGTGATGCGCCAGGTGAATGGCCAGCATAGTCTGTGGAAACTCCCAGCGCTGGCGGGCCCGACGCCGGGCAATCGCTACTATCCCGCGCTGCGGCGCCAGCAAAAAGACAATTCCAAACACAATTCCGGCCATGACCGCCATCGATCCGGCAATGGAGGCATCGAGCCAGTGAGCCATCCAATACCCGCTTATGGCATACACGATACCAAACACTGAACTGAGCATCAGCATGACAGACAAACGGTCAGTCAACAAATAAGCCGCCGCCGGCGCAGCCACCATCAAGGCTACCACCAGAATCGAGCCGACCGCGTCGAAGGCGCCCACC
>CAZGLR010000039.1:0-4923 GCA_964526635.1 uncultured Ignavibacteriales bacterium
GTCAGTAAATACGACCAGCTTCCGGGTGCGCTTGTCGAAGGAGGAGGGAGTGCCGGCTTCACATGGTGCCGAGATTGTTAACTGGGTGGCCATGGATCCCGGCAGCGGCATCAATAACTCTATCCCCTGGCTGGCCGGATTGACGCCGAATTCGGTGACACATTCCTGGTACTCGATATCATTTGTGCCGTCGTTTGCCGGGGTGCCGTTGCTGTTGTCGCATTGCTATACCCGCGATGGCGGCGACCCCTGTGAGGTGCGCTACCGATCGCTGAATGCCAATGGCGTCCAGGTTAAAATCGAAGAAGAAACCAATCGCGACAGTGAAACCAATCATACGACCGAGGTGGTCTCCTACATCGTGTGGGAATCATCCGGAGATATCATCGCCAAAGACGAATGAGTAAAGTAGTGAAAAGATTCAGATTGCAGCAGGGTTTTACGCTGATTGAAATCGTGCTGGTCGTGGTCATCCTTGGGCTGTTGGCCGGCATTGCCGTTAACCGCCTGGCCCCGGTCCGCGAGAAAGCCCTGGTGCAGCAAACCAAACACGAGATGAACACGCTGGCGATAGCAATCTGTGGTAATCCGGAAATCAGAAGCGGCGGGGTGCGCACCGACTTCGGGTATGTCGGTGATGTCGGGGCACTGCCCCCGAATCTTGATGCATTGATTTCCAATACGATGGGCTACGGTACCTGGAATGGTCCCTATCTGTATGACATCAATCCCCAGCTTCCCGGCGATTTCAAAACCGATGAATGGGGACAGCCATATGTGCTGTCCGGAGTGACAATCACTTCAACCGGCTCAGGTGAAACGCTGCGTCGGCACCTGGCGCCATCGCTCGATGATTTGCTCAATAATGAACTCTGCGGCACCCTCCTTGATCTCGATGGCACTCCCCCCGGTTCGGATTATACCGATTCGGTTACAGTCAGGTTGTTTGTTCCCGATGGCGCCGGTGGGACGGCTATAAAGACAACAGTCACTGATGCCGGCGGCTATTTCAACTTTGATTCCATACCGATCGGCGCACATGAGTTGGAGATTATCTATGAGCCGCGCGATGATACCGTGCGGCGGTATTTGACTGTCACTCCCGGCGATAATCTCTACGCCGGGGCGCAGTTGTCATCGAATGTCTGGGCCGCAGCAGGTGTTTCCAACGGCCTGATCGCCCACTGGAAATTCGATGATGCCGCCGGGGGGGTGGCGTCGGATGCGTCGGGCTATGGCTACGACGGTGACCTGACCGACATGGATCCGGCCACTGACTGGGTATCCGGCCGAATCGGCGGAGCGCTCGATTTCGATGGCGTCGATGATTATGTTCATGTCGATTATGATCCGGCTTTCGATCTGGCGACAGGGTTTACTATCTGCGGCTGGTTTAAGATCGCCTATGCCGATCGCCGTGATTACCGTTCGATTATTACCAGGGAGACAATCTGGACCGACCGCAACTGGTGGATTTGCGTACGCAACAATGGCTCGTTGTGGTGGAAATTGTCGTACAGCGGCGCTCAGGCCAGTATCAATCCCCCCGGCGTAGTAGCTGATGGCACCTGGCATCATTTCGCGGCTGTATACGATGGCGATGCCAACGAATGCCGATTGTATTACGATGGCACTCTGCCGGCCGGAGGTACGCTGGGCGGGGTCAGCGATGTTGATATTCAGAATGAACCGGTGACAATCGGCCGGGGCTACAATAAAGCGGGTTATGACGGGCGCCATTTCAAGGGACAACTCGACGATATCCGTATTTATGATCGTCCGCTGACTCAGGAAGAAGTCACGGTATTGGCAAACCAATAAGGTGATATGAATAAAGCACAACATGGATATACATTGATCGAACTGGTGCTGGTAATCGCGATTATCGGCATTATGGCAACTATTGCCGGGTCGATGGGCATGCGGGTTTTGGACAATGCCCGCTATCGGGCGGCCGAGAATGAACTGAAAAATATAGGCAAGGCAATTGTCGGCAATCCGGAGTTATTCGATCAGGGCCAACGCATTGATTTTGGATACATCGGCGACAATGGTGCCCTGCCGCCGGATGTGAATGCGCTTCTGGTCAATCCCGGGCTGGCCACCTGGGCGGGTCCATATATCGGCAGCGGGAAAGACAGCCTGGCAACGGTAAGCGACCCCTGGCAGGCATCGATTGTGCTTCAGGATAGTGTGCTGCTTTCGATCGGTTCGGGCGATACGCTGGTGCATCAATATATTGGGGCCATTTCCCTGCTGTTTGGCAACTCGATATCGGGAATTATTCATGATGCCGATATGGAAACTCCCGGAAATATCTTTGCCGATTCGATTGCGGTGAGGTTAGTGTATCCCGATGGCGCCGGTGGATATGCCTCCCCGACAGTAACTCCCAATGCGACTGGGATGTTTTCGCTTTCGTCAATTCCGATCGGTCGGCATCGTTTGCAGATTATATATATTCCATCTTCTGATACTCTAACGCACTGGGTAAGTGTGTTGCCGGGGTCAGCCATTGAGCGGGAATTCAATTTGACCGCCGATCTATGGTAAACCGGAAAATCGGCAATAGTTAGAATCATTGGTCGTTCGATATTTTTCGAGTAGTGAATATGATAGTTTTTTTGGCCGCCTTCGGTAATCGAAGGCGGCTTTTTTTTGTTTTTCTTTGTAAGAAGACGGAGTTATTAATACATAACTCTATTTCGGGGTGATTATCATGCTGACAGAAAATCAGGATGCCTATGGGTGGCAGGTGTATGATTACTACCACGGCCGCAGTCTCGATGCTGAAATTGTCGAACGCTCCGATGGCATGATCAGTACTTCCGACGGTTCGCCGGCCTATTTTGCGCCATATAAGAAATGGCCTCTTGTGGAGCGCAAAGCCATGCGGTTTGTCAAAGGCCGTGTCCTCGATATCGGCTGCGGGGCCGGACGGGTGGCGCTGCATTTGCAGGAAAAAGGACATGAAGTCGTCGGTATCGATACCTCGCCATTGACGATCGACATTTGCAAGAAACGGGGCGTAAAATCGGCCGAGCTATGTTCGATTACCAGAATCGGGCGGCATCTGGGTATATTTGATACGATTATCATGTTCGGCAACAACTGGGGATTGATGGAAAACTCCAACCGCGCCCGGACAATTTTGAAAAAAATGTACCGGATGACTTCGCCGCGAGCTCGAATGCTGGCCGAAACACTGGATCCGTATCAGACCACTCTCCCCGAACACCTTGAGTATCAAAAATGGAACCGTGATCACGGCCGTATGTCCGGCCAGTTACGGCTCCGGGTCAGGTATTTGAAGTATAAGACGCCTTGGTTTGATTATCTGATTGTCAGTGAAAAGGAAATGCGCAACATTCTGGTTGGTACCGGCTGGGGAATCAAAAAAATAATCAGGACCGAACAGGCGTTGTATGTAGCCGTTATCGAGAAACGTTAGGTAGTGCGACTATCGTTGTTGGGGTGGGTAAGAAGATTGTAACATATTGTGAATATATTCACTTGACAGCGGTGAGGAATCGCTTTTAATTACCGATCAAGAAAAAAAGATCGGAGGCGATAGAAATATCGCTTGTTTTTTTGCAGATACTTGTTACAAATTTCACAAGCGCTATTTCTCGCAAACGGTATAAATGATTGGCCAACTTTGTGTTGAGCTGACACCAAGGAGAGCAGTATGGCAGACATTAAGCCAGTCGACAATCAGATATCGGCTGATTTGCTGGTGGTTGGCGGCGGTATTGCCGGCATGACCAGCGCGATTGAAACCGCCGAAATCGGGAAGACGGCTATCCTGATTGATATTGAGCCTACGATTGGCGGCCGGGTAGCGGCCTCCACTCAATATTTTCCCAAACTCTGTCCGCCGACATGCGGCATAGAGATAAATCTGCGCCGTATTCGGGCCAATCCGAACATTCGTGTATTGACCCTGACGGAAGTGGAGAAAATCGGCGGCCAGCCCGGTAATTTCACGGTGACGCTCAAGCAGAAACCGCGCTATGTGAATGAACGCTGCACCTGTTGCGACGAATGCGCCAAAGCCTGTGATATCGAGCGTGAGAATACGTTCAATTATGGTCTTGATAAAACCAAGGCGATTTACCTGCCGCATATCATGGCCTATCCGCCGCGGTATGTCGTCGATCCCGCCTATGCCAAAGATGAGCGCATGAAAAAGGTCGTCGACGCCTGCCCGTATGACGCGATCGATCTCGATATGCAGGAAAAATCGATTACAGCGACGGTCGGGTCGATTGTCTGGGCGACCGGCTGGAAACCGTATGATGCCACAAAGATCGACAATCTCGGCTTCGGCAAATATAAAAATGTGATCACTAATGTGATCATGGAGCGCTTGGCCTCGCCGCAGGGTCCCACTGAGGGCCAGATCAAGCGGCCGTCGGATAACAAGGAGATCACCAAAATCGGGTTTGTCCAGTGTGCCGGTTCGCGTGATGAAAACCATCTCCCCTACTGCAGCGCGATCTGCTGTATGGCCTCGATGAAGCAGGCCACGTATATCCGGGAGCGTTATCCGGAAGCAGAAATCCATATGTATTATATCGATGTCCGCTCCCCGGGCCGTCTTGAGGACTTCTATGTCAAGATGCAGGGCGATGAAAAAATGTTCTTCCATCGCGGCAAAGTCGCCAAGATTACCGAGAACCCCGAAAACGGCAACGTCATCCTCGAAGCAGAAAATACACTGACGGGCCAATTAACCACGCGGGAAGTCGATATGGCGGTGCTGGCCGTCGGCATGGTCCCGAATACGGTCGATGTGGCGCCTCCGCTGGATACCGCGCTGGATGACTATGGCTTCATCTCGCCGGTCAATGACAACGGCATTGTCGGTGCCGGTGTGGCCATGCGCCCCTATGATGTATCGGCGTCGGTGCAGGATGGCAC
>CAZGLR010000039.1:4933-26579 GCA_964526635.1 uncultured Ignavibacteriales bacterium
GGTAAGAACTATGGATCCCAGGATTGGTGTATATATCTGTAAGGGATGTGACATCGGTGCATCACTCGATTTCGATAAGCTGGAAGAAGCGGCCAAAGAAAAGGGTGCGGCGCTGTGTAAATCCCACGATGCTCTTTGTTCGCCCGAAGGCGTGCAGTTTATCAACGACGATATTAAATCCGAAGGTATCAATCGGGTTAGCGTGGCGGCCTGTTCGCCGCGTGTATTTCCGGAGCTGTTTGAATACGGTGGCGAGGTATTAACCGATCGTGCCAATTTGCGTGAGCAGGTAGTCTGGTGCCATGAACCCAATGACGAAGACACCCAGATGCTGGCCGATGACCAGATCCGAATGAGTTGTGCCCGCCTGAAAATCGCCGCGGTCCCGGAACCGTTTACCGCCGAAACCAGCAAGAAAATTCTGGTGGTCGGCGGCGGCATGGCTGGCCTGAATGCCGCCAAAGCAGCGGCCGAAGCCGGATACCAGGTTCATCTGGTCGAAAGATCCGGAAAGCTCGGCGGCTGGGCCAATCATTTCACCAAGGTCTTCCCCAAGACGCCGCCGTATAACGATCTTGAAGATTCCGGGGTCGAGAAGCTGATCGAAGAGATTAAGCAGAATGATAATATCACTGTTTATCTCAATACTACGATCAAGAGGACCAAGGGTCAGCCGGGACAGTTTGAGGTAACGCTTCGAAACGAAGATAAGACCCAACTCAAGATTGGTTCGATCGTCCAGGCAACCGGCTGGAAACCATATGATGCCGAAAAACTGACCCATTTGGGCTATGGCTCCTCGCCGAATATCATCACCAATATCCAGATGGAAGAAAAGGTTGCCGGTGGCGAATTGCGGACGGCCGAGGGCAAGCCGATTCAGTCGATTGCCTTTCTCCAGTGCGCCGGATCGCGCGATCAGGATCATCTGCCCTACTGCAGTTCGGTCTGCTGCCGCGTCTCGTTGAAGCAGGCCAAATATGTGCGTGAGCAGTATCCGGATGCCAAGATTTACATCATCTACAAGGATATCAGGACTCCGGCACAGTTCGAACAGTTCTATGCCAACGCCCAAAACGACGACGCTATCTTTATGACCAAAGGCGAGATCGCCGGCGTTTCGGCCAACGGCAAGATCACTATTGACGTGGAAGAAACACTGTTGGGCGAAGACATCCAGATCGAGACCGATATGGTCGTGCTGGCCACCGGTATGGTTCCGACGACCAAGGTATCTGATGAGGAAGCGCTGGCGGCAGCAGCGGCAGCAGCCGAAGAAAAGGCTCAGGATGCCGCTGAATCGGGTGAAACCGAGAAGGAAAAGAGTGCCTCGGCCGGTGCCGAAGTCGGCGCCCGTATCCTGAATTTGACCTATCGTCAGGGTACCGACTTGCCGACGCTCAAATACGGTTTCCCGGACAGCCATTTTATTTGCTTCCCGTATGAAACCCGCCGAACCGGCATTTTTGCTTCCGGCACGGTTCGTGCCCCCATGGATTTTGCCTCTTCGGTCGGCGATGGCTATGGCGCGGCTATGAAGGCGATTCAGGCGGTCGAATCGGTGGCCAGGGGCAAAGCCGTGCATCCGCGGGCTGGTGATCAATCCTGGCCGGATTTCTTCCTGCAAAAATGTACTCAATGCAAGCGCTGCACCGAAGAATGCCCGTTCGGTACTCTCGATGAAGACGACAAAGGGACGCCCTTGCAGAACCCGTTCCGATGCCGTCGTTGCGGCATCTGCCTGGGCGCCTGTCCGGAACGAATCATTTCGTTCAAGAATTACAGTGTCCACATGATTTCGCAAATGATCAAGTCGATCCACATCCCCGATGAATTCGAGGAGAAGCCGCGAATTCTGGCCTTTGTCTGCGAAAACGATGCCATGCCGGCGGTCGATATGGTGGGACAAATGCGGATGAAGTACAACTCGATGATCCGCATAATTCCGCTGCGCTGCCTGGGTTCGATGAACTCGGTCTGGGTCGGTGACGCATTGTCGGTCGGTTTCGATGGTGTCATCCTGATCGGGTGTAAGAAGGGCGATGATTATCAGTGCCACTTTATCCGTGGCAGTGAACTGGCCAACACCCGTATGGATAATGTCCGCGAGAAACTACAGCAGCTGGTGCTCGAAGAAGAGCGGGTAGAATTGCATGAACTGGCGATTTCGGATTACAACAAAATCCCGAAGATATTCGACGATTTCCTGGAGACTATCGAGTCGGTCGGTTTGAATCCGTACAAGGACATGTAATTCCGGTTTCAAATGTTGTTTTTTGAGAAGCCCCCGGTTTAAACCGGGGGCTTTCTTTGTGAATAAAGGAACATAGTCGCCACTAACCAAAATGGCGATTTATAGGCTTTTTATATATGTCCCATTCCGATCCATTTTACGATATCGTGATGTCACAGGATTAATATTTCTTTTTATCTTATTAGATAATAACATGTTATGTTTTTATACCCGATAATACTTGTCAACTTTTCCGGAGTACTGTCCGATAAAAGATAATGAAATTTTTCACAAATTGATCTTGACTCTGAACGAGTGAAGATGTAATTTGTACAAACAGACAGGAGAGAAACGGTACAAATATGATCCCGTTTTTTATCGCATATCGGTCGGATGTTGACCGACGTGGTCTTATCGGTCGGACAGTGATGTTGTCAAAAAGATTATGTGTGTATAGATCTATTTCTACCAGTAGCTAAGGAGACACAATGGCGGACCAACTCCCCAATACACCGAAACTGGATGAACTGGAGAAGGGAAAATGGCCCAGTTTTGTCAAAGAAGTAAAGCTGGCAGCGGCCAAGAGCCCGATGGCTCGAGATCTTCTCGGTGTCCTTGAGCGTTCCTATGAGGAGCGCATCGGCCATTGGAAACATGGCGGTATTGTTGGTGTGATGGGTTATGGTGGTGGTGTCATCGGGCGATATAGTGACGTGCCCGAGGAATTCCCCGGCATTTCCCATTTCCATACCATTCGTATCAATCAGCCGGCGGGCTGGTTTTACACCTCGGAAGCGCTTCGTACGCTGTGCGATATCTGGGAAAAGTACGGTTCCGGATTGACCAATATGCATGGGTCGACCGGTGACATCGTGTTTCTTGGATGTCGGACAGAGGCGTTGGAACCGATATTTGAAGAACTGACCAAGGCCGGATTTGATCTGGGCGGGTCCGGTTCGGATGTTCGGACCCCGAGTTGTTGCTGCGGTATGTCTCGCTGCGAATGGGCCTGCTATGACACCATGGCGTTGACCTATGACCTGACGATGACGTATCAGGACGAACTGCATCGCCCGGCCTTCCCGTACAAATTCAAATTCAAAATGTCCGGTTGTCCCAACGATTGTGTGGCTTCGGTGGCTCGTGCCGACATGTCGATCATCGGAACCTGGCGCGATGAAATCCAGATGAATCAGGATGAAGTCAGGAACTATGCCGAGAACGGCATGGACATCTTCAATGATGTCGTGCTCAACTGCCCGGGTAAATGCATGAGCTGGGACGGCAAGGAACTCAAGATCGACAATCAGTATTGCCGCCATTGCATGCATTGTATCAATGTCATGCCGAAAGCGCTGCGTCCGGGTAAAGACCGTGGTGCCTGCATCCTGCTGGGCGCCAAGGCCCCGATTATCGAGGGGGCGCTTTTGTCTTCGGTCCTGGTGCCGTTCATAAAGATCGAACCGCCCTATCAGGAAATCAAAGACATGGTCGAAAACATCTGGGATCTGTGGTGTGAAGAGGGCAAAAACCGCGAGCGCGTTGGTGAGTTCATTCAGCGCGTCGGCCTGGGCAATTTCCTTGAAGAAGTTGAAATTGAACCGGTGCCTGAGATGGTTGCCCATCCTCGTGAAAATCCCTATGTGTTCTATGAGGAATACTATGAAGAAGACGACGGCGAAGAAGAGGACGAAGAAGAATAGCCGGTCGCCGTTAACCTTTGCACCATTTACGAGTAGAGGATAAAAGTCATGGCAGATAGAGTAACCGATATAGGCCCGCCACATTATGACAAGTTTCTCCCGCCGATCATCAAGGCGAACTATGGCAAGTGGCTGTATCATGAAATTCTTAAACCGGGCGTGATGGTTCACGTCTCGGAAACCGGCGACAAACTCTTTACCGTGCGTGCCGGCTCTCCCCGTCTGGTCAGTATCAACAAGATCCGTATGTTTGCCGATCTGGCCGACAAGTATTGCGATGGGTATCTCCGTTTCACCAGCCGTCATAATGTCGAGTTCCTGTTGAGCAAGCAGGAAAATATCGATCCCTTGATCAAGGACATCAACGCCCTCGGTCATCCGGTTGGTGGTGTGGGAAATGCCATTTCGAATATCGTTCACACGCAGGGCTGGGTGCACTGTCACTCGGCGGCGACCGATGCCTCCGGTATCGTCAAGGCGGTCATGGACGATCTCATCGAGTACTTCGAAGAAACCAAGCTGCCGGGCAAGATTCGTATCGCCCTGGCCTGCTGTCTGAACATGTGCGGCGCGGTGCACTGCTCCGATATCGCGATTCTGGGTATTCACCGCCGCCCGCCGAAAGTCGATCACACCAAAGTAAACAAGATGTGCGAAATCCCGAACGTGACTTCGTCGTGTCCGACCGCGGCCATCCGTCCGGCCAACGTCAACGGCAGCCCGTCGGTAGAAGTTATCGAAGAGCAATGCATGTTCTGCGCGAACTGCTACACGGTCTGTCCGGCGATGCCGCTGAACGATCCGCTCAACGATGGCGTCTCCATCTGGGTCGGTGGCAAGGTCTCCAACGCGCGGCATGAACCGATGTTTTCCAAGCTGGCGATACCGTTTTTGCCGAACAATCCGCCGCGCTGGCCGGAAGTTACGCAAGCCGTCCGCAGCATCGTCGAACTCTGGGCCGCCAATGCCCGCAGGTATGAGCGGATCGGTGAATGGATCGAGCGCATAGGCTGGCCGAAGTTCTTCAGGATGGCTAACATCGAGTTCCAGAAGGAACATATCGATGACTTCAAACATGCCGGCCTTACTTATAAACGGTCCACCCACTTAACCTATTAAGGGGGAATGACGTGGCAAAATCTGTCGATGAAATAGCTGATGCCATGCTGAAGATGATTTCTGATGCACAAGGTGTCAAAAAACTCAAACCCGGTGATCTGACCAAGGCTATGATCGCACACTATGGCGAGGATGAGGTCGATAAAAAGATCTGCAAAGCCGCCATTAAGGAACTGGTGAATTCCGGTCGTGCGGTCTATACCTATTTCGGCGGGTCCTTTCTGGAACTGCCGCACAGGGAAGGCGCCGCGAACGATTAATCGGTTGCGAGTGTAAATTACGCATGACGACGAAGATCCCAAGAGTGGTAATCGCCGGGCTCTCCGGTGATTCGGGTAAAACAACCGTGACGCTCAGCATCCTGGCCGCACTGCGGCAGCGAGGCCTCACGAGTGCTCCCTTCAAAAAGGGGCCCGATTACATCGATCCGGCCTGGCTCGGACAGGTATCCGGCGGTGTCTGCCGTAACCTTGATACCTGGCTGATTGCACCCGAGGTTATCACTCATACTTTTGCCACTCATGCGTCGCAGGCCGGGATTGCCGTTATCGAAGGTAATCGCGGTCTCTTTGACGGAAAAGACGTTGAAGGTTCACACAGTACTGCGGGGCTTGCACGACTACTGCAGGCCCCGGTAGTACTGGTAATTGACGCCACCAAAAGCACCAGGACCATTGCTGCCCTGGTGGCCGGCTGTCAGGGGTTTGAACCGGAAACGCAAATCGCCGGTGTTATTTTGAACAATGTCGCCGGCAAGCGTCATCGTGAAATTATTACCGAAGCGATAACGACCTATTGTCGTCTGCCGGTCCTGGGATGCCTTCCCAAACTCGGCAGAAAGGCCGAATTGATCCCGGGGCGCCACCTGGGGCTGGTTCCGCCCACTGAATTTTTTACTACCAATCATGTTACCGATGAGTTGTTGTCTATTGCCGAAAATTATATAGATATCGACCGCATTATCGATATTGCCAATGCGGCGCCAGCCCTCAATGTCGCGGGCTCTCCCCGGCCGGAAATGCCGGCACCGGATGTCCGGATCGGCTATTTTTCCGATGAGGTCTTCACCTTTTATTACCCGGAAAATCTGGAAGCCCTTTCAACTCAGGGCGCCGAATTGGTGAAAATATCATCGCTGACCGCAGCGGCATTGCCAAACATAGATGCGCTGTACATCGGAGGCGGTTTCCCGGAGACCTTTGCCGTCCGCCTGGCCGAGAATACGGCGTTACTGATGGCTGTCAGGCAGGCCGCCGAGGCCGGACTACCAATTTATGCCGAATGCGGCGGTTTAATGTACCTGTGCCGTTCGCTGACCTGGCAGAACACTACGGTTCCTCTGGCCGGTGTCTTTGATATCGACATCGCGGTACAGGATAAACCTGCTGGCCACGGCTATGTGGAGGCCGCTGTCGATACGCCGAATCCATATTTTGCGCAGGGTGTCATTCTGCGCGGGCACGAGTTCCACTATTCGTCCCCCATGGGGGACGCTCCCGCCGGGTGTCTGGCCCTGTCTCCGGGACGCGGACTGGGTAATGGTCGCGATGGTCTCACGTTCAAGCGGACGATGGCCTGTTACACGCATCTCCATGCGTCAGGGACACCACAGTGGGCCGATGCGGTACTCGATAATGCGCGGGCGTATGCCAGTGAACGCAACCATACCGGAACCTGTCGCAATGGTCGCGGCCGGTCATCGGGAGCGTGTCTGGCGCTGCCGTAGAGAAAAGCTATAGCCGGACATAGTCCGGCATAAGAAACAATGATGTGACGTGAACTAAACCGCTGCCGTGGGAAGACGGGGGTGACTCGCATGTCGCCATCGATCTGATACGACAGTAGATACATTCGAGCGAAAGAGTATCACCATGGCGAAATTAGTCAAGAAGAAAAAGAAATCAGGGTTGCGGGGCGGTGGCTTCTCATCGTCATCCAGCGGCTCCGGTCGCATTACGACATCGTTGCGTCCGAAGCACGTGCCCAAAAAGCCGCCGTGCGGTCACAACTGCCCCAATCATAACCAGATTCGCAAGGCACTGATGACTGTTCAGCAGGCCGAGAAATACGAAAAATCCACGGAGCAGGCCTTTGAAGAAGCCGCGCTCATTTTCCTGGAAACAACACCGTTCCCAGCCACTTGCGGGCGCGTCTGTCCGCATCCGTGCGAAACCGATTGCAATCGCAAGGCGCTGGAAGCCCCGGTGGCAATCAATGCCTTTGAGCGTTATCTGGGTGATTTAGCCTTGAAGAAGAAACTGAAACCGCCGATGCTGACTGATGAAAAACGATCGGAAAAGATCGCTATTATCGGTTCCGGCCCGGCCGGTCTCTCCTGCGCGTATCATCTGGCCCGCCGCGGTTACCCGGTGACGGTTTACGAGGCCTTTCCGAAAACCGGCGGAATGCTCCGCTACGGTATCCCCGATTATCGGCTGCCGCAGAATGTGCTCGATGCTGAAGTACAGCGTATCGCCGATCTCGGTGTCGAAATCAAGACCAACACAATTGTCGGCAAAGACATTCAGATGGAACAACTGCGATCAGAATACAAGGCTGTCTTTGTCAGTCTGGGCGCCCACAAGGGCCGCCTGCTGCGTCTTGAAGGTGAAGACGCCGACAATATCTGGACCGGGACCGACTTCTTGCATCGCATCAATGCCGGCGAGACAGTCGAGGTCGGTGATCAGGTGGTGGTTATCGGCGGCGGTGATACCGCTGTTGACGCGGCCCGTGTCTCGCGCCGTCTTGGCGCCAAAGTGACGATTCTTTATCGACGGACGCGCGAAGAGATGCCGGCCATCGACGAAGAAATCGAGGGCGCGCTGGAAGAAGACGTGACTATTGAATACCTGGCCGCTCCGCTGTCGTTAAATCGCAACAATGGCACCGCGACCAGCATGGTCTGTCAGCGGATGGAACTGGGTGAGCCGGATACTTCCGGACGGCGCCGTCCTGTCCCCATCGAGGGCGACACCTATGAACTCGAATTCAGCACCCTGATCGCCGCGATCAGTCAGGAACCCAATTTTGCCGGCTTTGACGAGCTGATCGAGGGCCGTGACTGGATCAAGATCGACCAGGACAACAAGACCAAACTCGACGATGTGTATGCCGGCGGCGACAATATCAACCTGGATATTGCCATTACCGCCATTGCCCACGGTCGTGTTGCGGCCGAGGCGATCGACGCCAATATCAAGGGCGAAACACGCACAGTCGAAGACAAGCCGCTGATTACCCATGACAAGATGTTCCTGACGCATTATGCCAAGCTGGAGCGCACCCCGGTGTCGCAACTGGCGGCGGAAGAACGGCTTGATCGCATGGATAAGGAAATTGTCACAACCTGGTCGCAGGAGTTGGCGACAGCCGAAGCCAATCGCTGCATGAGCTGCGGCCAGTGCTTCGATTGCGGTAACTGCTGGAGTTATTGCCAGGATAATGCTATCACCAAGCCGCTGAAAACGGGCGAGGATTACGGCTTCAAGCTGGAATTCTGTATCGGTTGCAAGAAATGCGCCGAGGTCTGCCCGTGCGGTTACATTGAAATGCATTAATGGTGTAAATAGACGAAAGACCACAAGTATACAAAAACATCCCGAAGGAGGATTTGAAATGCCGTCACTCGAATGGGAAGACGTCAATATTGAGGTTGATGAGGATGGATTCATGGAAGATCCCGAACAGTGGAACGAACGCGTCGCCCTGGCCCTGGCCAGTACCGAAGGCGTGAACGATCTGACCGAGGATCACTGGAAACTGGTGCACTATCTTCGCGAATACTATGCCAAGTATGGTATCGCCCCGATGATTCGGAAACTCTGTAAAGAGACCGGTTTCCCGCTGAAGCGAATCTATGAATTGTTCCCGTCGGGACCGGCCAAAGGCGCCTGCAAGGTTGCCGGCCTGGCCAAACCGACCGGTTGTGTCTAAACACAATGCTGTTTTCGCCAGGGGTCCCGTATGGGTATGCGCCATCGGGACCCGTGGTTTATGTGCCCTAACGCATCATCAGGATCGAACACAATGTTGCGGGAAAGTTTACAGCAAAAGAGAGGTGACATTCTCAAGCAGTGGTTTGCGTTGATCTGCGAGTCCTATTCTCCCGACGCCGCCCGCTTCATGAAACGCGAAAGCGACCGTTTCGCCAATCCCGCCGGATCCAATATCTACCAATCAATTCACACATTATTCGATCAATTATGTGAGGATGCCGACCCCCGGGCGCTGGGTGAGGCCGGAGAGATGATGATCAAGCTCCGGGCTGTCCAGGATTTTACGCCATCGGAAGCTGTCGGTATTATTTTTGTTCTCAAGGATGTTCTGCGGAATGTCCTGAAACAGCAGCTATCATCACCGGAATGTATGTCCGAATATCTGGATTTTGAATCCCGCATCGACCGGGCCGCCCTGGCGGCCTTTGATCTCTACATGGTCAATCGGGAATCATTATTTCAAATCAAGCTTAGGGAAGCCAAGAATCGTATCGCACGGGTATATCAGCGGCCGTCGGATACGATACAAGTCGACAAACCATCCTCAGGACGAGGTTCATCAGATGAATAAAGCGATGCGCAATTTTGCCGAAGGAGGTACTGGCCGATGAGTGCATTACAGGCGTTTGTAGCAGTCGGTCTTTTGATCGTGATCGCCCTGCTCGGCGCCGGCGCCGGCGGGTTGCATTACCTGTTCGGTGTAATCATTCCATATGTGGCAATAGCCCTCTTCTTGGTCGGAGTGATTTACAAGGTCGTCTCCTGGGCGTCCTCACCGGTGCCATTTCGTATTACCACCACCTGCGGACAGCAGAAATCTCTCCCCTGGATCAGGCAGGAGCGCTTCGAAAGCCCGCACACCTTCTGGCAGGTCATCGGCCGGATGTTTCTTGAGATCTTCCTCTTCCGGTCATTGTTCCGGAATACCAAGATGAGCCTCAAGGACGGTCCCCGGGTCGTCTATGGCGCCAATCAATGGCTCTGGGTATTCGGCCTGATGTTCCACTACTCGTTCCTGATAATCTTCCTGCGCCATTTCAAGTTCTTCGCCGAACCGGTGCCGGGCATAGTCAACAGCCTCTGGGCGCTCGATGGTTTCTTTCAGATCGGGGTGCCGGCGCTTCTGCTTTCGGATATCATGCTTCTGCTTGCGATCACCTACCTTTTCCTGCGCCGGGTTATGCTCCCCCAGATTCGGTATATGTCGATGCTGGCCGATTTTTTCCCGCTGGTACTGATTTTCGGTATTGCCACATCGGGACTGTGCATGCGCCATTTTGAAAAAACCGACATTGTGGCGGTCAAAGAACTGGGCATGGGACTCTTGAGCCTTAATCCGGTTGTTCCGGATGGCCTGGGCGCCACGTTTTTCATCCACCTGTTTCTGGTCATGACACTGATTGCCTATTTCCCCTTTTCGAAATTGATGCATATGGCCGGGATATTTATGAGCCCGACCCGCAATCTGGCCAACAACAACCGTGCGAAACGGCATATCAATCCGTGGGACTATCCGGTTAAAACCCACTCCTATGAGGAATGGGAGGAAGAATTCCACGATGTCATGAAAGACGCCGGTATGCCACTGGAGAAGGAGTAATCATGGCGGAAATTATTAAGCCGGAAGAACTGGCTCAGATAGATCTCAACCCGCCGGCATCATCCTGGATGGATACTCCGGTCAAGTTGATAAAGGGGACCTTTAATTACCCCGCCAACAAGGAAAGTGAAAAATATCTCGATCTGCCCAATTCGCATGATTGGGATCCGCGGAAAGACGACTGGGATCTTCCGGAGAACTGGAAGGAGATCATCATCAAGGGTCTCGGCGACCGGCTCAAACGATTCCGAAGCCTGCGGATTTTCATGGATATCTGCGTTCGTTGCGGCGCCTGCGCCGACAAGTGCCATTTCTTTATCGGTTCCGGCGACCCCAAGAATATGCCGGTGCTGCGGGCGGAGTTGTTGCGATCGATTTACCGCAACAATTTCACCCTGGCCGGAAAGATCCTGGGACGCATGGCCGGCGCCCGGGCAGTGACCAAAGAAGTCATCAAAGAATGGTTTTTATACTTCTATCAATGTACCGAATGCCGCCGCTGCTCGGTCTTCTGTCCCTATGGCATCGATACCGCCGAAATCACCATCATCGGCCGTGAACTGCTCAATGAACTCGGGCTGGGCATCGACTGGATTACCACCCCGGCGGCCAACTGCTTCCGGACCGGGAATCATCTTGGCATTCAGCCGCACGGGTTCAAGGACAGTGTCGATTTCGCAATCGATGACATCGAGGACAGCACTGGTGTCCGGGTCGACGCCTCGGTTAACCGCAAAGGCGCCGAAATCCTCTTCGTAGTGCCGTCGGCCGACTATTTCGGCGACCCGCACTATTATGGTTTCATGGGCTACCTGGCGCTCTTCCATGAGATCGGACTTGATTACACGCTCAGCGCCTTTGCCTCCGAGGGTGGTAATTTCGGGCTGTTCCATTCACATGAGATGATGAAACGGCTCAATGCCAAAATCTATGCGGAAGCCAAACGGCTTGGGGTGAAGTGGATTATCGGCGGCGAATGCGGCCATATGTGGCGGGTCCTGCACCAGTACATGGACACCCTGAATGGCCCGGCTGACTTTCTTGAAACGCCGGTCTCCCCGATTACCGGAACGGCCTTCGAGAACGCCAGATCCACCAAAATGGTTCACATCTGTGAGTTTACCGCCGATTTGATCAAGCACAACAAAATCAAGCTGGATAAGTCGCGTAACGATCAGTGGAAAGTGACCTACCACGATTCCTGCAACCCGGCCCGGGCCATGGGTCTTCTGGATGAACCCCGGTATATTCTCAACAAAGTCTGCAACTACTTCTACGATATGCCGGAGAACACCATCCGCGAACAGACCTTCTGTTGTGGCAGCGGTTCGGGGATCGGCACCGACGAGAACATGGAAAGCCGCATGCGCGGCGGCTTCCCGCGCGCCAACGCGGTCAAATATGTCCATGACAAGCATGGTGTCAATTTGCTGAGTTGTATCTGCGCCATCGATAAGGCGACGTTGCCACCGCTTATGGATTACTGGGTGCCCGGCGTGCAGATCGGGGCGGTGCATGAACTGGTCGGTAATGCGCTCATTATGACCGGCGAGAAGAACCGTGAAAACGACCTGCGCGGGGAACCATTTGTCACCGGAACATCAGAGGTAAAGGAGGACCCTGCTCATGTATGATGCCGGCAAAGTGATCACGGGGCTGGTGATCTTTCTCGTCCTGATTCTGTTTCCGGTGTGGTATAATGTTGCCAACGGACGTGCCGGATACAGCCCGGAGTTGGCTAAACCGGTCAAGGGCGAGAATTGTGTCATGGAGACATCGTATATGCGGGCGGCCCATATGGATTTGCTCGATACCTGGCGTGATGACGTCGTTCGCCGGGCGGATCGTATCCACATCGCCCCCGATGGTAAGAAATTCAACAAAAGCCTGACCAGCACCTGCCTTGACTGCCACAGCAACAAGGCGGAGTTTTGCGATAAATGCCATGATTATCTGGCGATCGATCCCTTCTGCTGGGATTGTCACATTATACCGGAGGGAGGTAACTGATGGGAATGAAACGCCGTAATTTCCTGGCCGCCGCCGGTATCACCGCATTGACATTTGCCGGTCGCCCGTTGCGTATTCTGGCCCAGGATACGCCGGCCGATACTGCGGCAGTACCAACCACCGGATTGCCGCAAGAGCATCCGTTGACGGCCAAGCGGTGGGCGATGGTGATCGACTTGCAGAAATGCAAGGATCATGAAAATATCAAAGATTGCGCCAGAGCCTGTCATGAGGTCCATAATGTACCGCATTTCGACAATCCCAAAGACGAGATCAAGTGGATCTGGGAGGAAGAATTCCACACGGTCTTCCATGAACAGGAAAATCACTTTATCGAAAAAGAACTGGCGCACATTCATGTGCCGGTACTGTGCAATCATTGCGATAATCCCCCCTGTACCCGGGTTTGTCCGACCAAGTCAACCTGGAAACGGGAGAGTGACGGCATTGTCATGATGGACTGGCATCGTTGTATCGGGTGTCGGTATTGTGTGGCGGCCTGTCCCTATGGCTCGCGCAGTTTTAACTGGCGCGACCCGCGGCCGCATATTGAGACGATTAATAACGACTATCCGACCCGTATGCGCGGGGTCGTGGAGAAGTGTACATTCTGCGATGAACGAATTGCCCGGGGCGAAATGCCGGCCTGTGTCGAGGCCGCCAAAAATGATGCCCTAATGTTCGGAGATCTGGAAGATCCCGATTCAAACATTCGCAAGGTCCTGGACAAACGCTTCTCGATTCGCCGTAAACCAAACCTGGGCACACAGCCTGAAGTCTATTATCTGGTGTGAGGTCGACCATGCTCGAAAAAGCGATATATGGAGATAAACGCTACTGGGGCTGGATTATCCTGCTTTTAGTGATAATCGGTTTCGGCACCGGCGCCTACCTGGTGCAGTTTCACGAGGGTCTCGGCATCACCGGCCTCAGCCGCGATATTACCTGGGGATTTTATATCGCCCAGTTTACGTTTCTGGTCGGGGTGGCGGCATCAGCCGTGATGCTGGTTCTCCCCTACTATCTGCATGATTTTAAGGCTTTCGGCAAAATCACCATACTCGGTGAATTTATTGCCGTGCCGAGTGTTATCATGTGCATGCTCTTTATTTTTGTCGATATGGGGCAGCCCTTTCGAATACCCAATGTATTCATCTACGCCACTCCCCATTCCATGATGTTCTGGGACACGATCGTCCTGACCGGCTATCTGCTGCTGAATATTATCATCGGGTGGATCATGCTTGATTCGGAGAAAAAAGGTATCGCTCCGCCAAGCTGGATCAGGCCGGTGATTCTGCTGTCGATTCCATGGGCCATCAGCATTCACACAGTAACAGCGTTTTTATACATGGGTCTGGCCGCACGACCGTTCTGGATGACCGCTATTCTGGCACCCCGCTTTCTGGCCTCGGCGTTTGCCGCCGGTCCGGCACTGGTAATCCTGCTGTGTTTGATTCTGCGCAAGGTCGCCAACTTCGATACCGGCAAAGAGGCAATTCAGAAACTGGCTGTAATTATGACCTACGCCATGATCGCCAATGTCTTCTTTGTCCTGATGGAAGTCTTCACGGCCGTCTACAGCAACATCCCGGAACACGCGGCTCATTTCCAGTATCTATACCTGGGCATTGATGGCAAAACCGCGTTGGTGCCATGGATGTGGGCGTCATCGGTGATGGCCGTATTCTGCCTCTTCCTGCTGCTCAATCCCACATGGCGCCGCAACGAGACACTTCTGGCGGTTGCCTGTGTCACCCTGTTTGCCTCGCTCTGGATTGACAAAGGGATGGCTATGGTTGTTGCCGGTTACATCCCGAATCCGATGGGCGCAGTTGTCGAATACTCACCGACCCTGCTGGAGATAATGATCACAATCGGTGTTTATGGCGCCGGAGCACTCCTGGTAACCCTGCTGTATAAGATCGCACTGTCGATCAAGCAGCGGCCGGCTATCAGCCTGCGAAAGTACGACTGAGTCGGTTGACAAGCTCAGCCGAAGGGTTTATATATTCGGCTGACTGAATTATAGAAACATACAGGAGAAGGGGTTGCGACGGCAACCCCTGCTTTTTTCTATGCTTATAGATCGCACCGATTCCGATGTCGTCATTATCGGCGGGGTTGCCTGCGGGCCAAAGACAGCCGCCACCCTCGCCCGTCGCGATAAATCGTTATCAATTACTATCTTCCAAAAAGAAGCCGAAATCTCCTATGGCACCTGTGGCATGCCGTACTTTGCTTCCGGAGATATCCCCAGCTTCGCCGAGCTGACCCAGACGTCATATAATGTGGCGCGCGATGTCGATTTCTTCAAGACTTACAAGGGATTTGATGTCATCACCGAAAGCGAAGTTGTCGCTATTGACCGTCAAAAACGACAGGTCACAGTCAGAGACCTGAAATCGGGAACCGAAAATCAACATGGGTATAGCTCACTGGTGATTGCCACCGGGGCGCATCCCAATCCGGCGCCATTCCCGGTGGCCCCATCCGAGCGGATCAGCACGTTTACCCGCCCCGGCGATGCTCGTGCGTTTCGCGCCATGGCCGAGCGGGGCCAGGTTGGATCGGCCCTGATTATCGGCGGCGGGTTCATCGGCTGCGAGCTGGCCGAAGCCACCGGCAGTATGTGGGGAATCGAAACGACCCTGATCGAACGGGAAAGCCAGCTATTGCCGTATATCCTTGATCCGGAAATGTCGGGACTGGTCGAAAAGGAACTGGTCACTCAGGATGTGACTGTTAAGACAGGCGCTACGGTTGAAAAAATCACGCTTTCCGACGATGGTTTACCGACGGTACACATTAGCGGCAGTGAACCGGTGACTGTGGATTATGTCTTTTTATGCCTCGGAGTTCGTCCCGAGACAGATCTGGCCAAAAGCGCTGGTATCGAACTTGGACAGACCGGCGGTATTGTAGTCGATGATCATCTCCGTACCTCAGACCCCCATATTTATGCCGGCGGTGATTGTATTGAATCGCTCAATCTGATATCGAAGCAAAAATTCTATATTCCGATGGGATCACTGGCCAACCGTCATGGCCGCATCATTGCCGAAAACATCTGTGGCCACGAGAATGTTTTTCGCGGCGCAACGGGCGCGTTCTTCGTCAAGGTCTATGACGTCAATATCGGTGCGGTCGGATTATCCGAACTGGCGGCAGGAAAAGCGGGTATAAAGGCACGGGCGGTCTGGGGTGCGTTTGGGGATAAACCCGATTATTACCCGGAAGCCGGTACTTTTACGGTGAAGATGGTATACAATATCGACACACGGCAGGTTGTGGGTGTTCAGGCAGTCGGCCCGGGCGATATCTGCCGGCGGATTGACTCGGCATCGGCGCTGATGCAGTATGGCGCCGGGCTGGAGGATTTTCTGCATTTTGAACACGGCTACGCTCCCCCGTATTCAGAAGCCCTGGATCCCCTGCATCACCTGGCCGCCATGGCGCTGGCACAGGAACGAGGATACAATTTCGTGGCACCGTCGATAATGTCCGACGACCGTCCCTTGATTGTGCTTGATGTCCGTGAGACATCGGAATTTGAGGAACATGCGCTGCCATCGAATAACCATCGCACGGTCGTGAA
This sequence comes from uncultured Ignavibacteriales bacterium, assembly GCA_964526635.1. Lineage (GTDB taxonomy): Bacteria > Zixibacteria > MSB-5A5 > GN15 > JAAZOE01 > CAZGLR01. The sequence continues at coordinate 21,195 of CAZGLR010000039.1, forward strand.
TATTCCACTGGGACAACTGCGTGAGCGTATCAGTGAGCTCAACTCATCGGATCCGGTCTATCTCCTCTGCCAGCGGGGTGTACGATCCTATCAGGGCGCAGTGATTTTGCGACAGAATAAGTTTTCTGACGTACATATTATCGGTGGCGGCTATACGTCGGAAATTGAAAACCGGGAGTAACAGGACAGATAATGGAAGCATTCACCTGGAATCTATATGCCTGCGGCATAAATCATAAATCAGCCGATCTGGAAGAGCGTGAACCGCTGCAGATCGGTCACGACGATATGGCCAAAGCCAGTTCGATACTGGTTAATCTCGATGGTATCCGTGAATCGGTTTTGATCTCAACATGCAATCGCAACGAGTTCTACTTCGTAGTCGATAAGGAAATCGAGCCATTGGAAATCGTGCAGATATTCTACCAAAACTTCAACGAGTACGATATCTCTGATCTTAAAGATAAATTCTACGTTCATAAGGACCACGAGGCGGCCAATCACCTTTTCCGCGTCGCCGCCGGCGTGGATTCCATGGTCATCGGTGAGAACCAGATTATCAGCCAGATTCGTGAGGGGTATCGATCGGCGTGCAGCATTAAATCGGCCGGCAAAGTGATACATCGGCTCTTCCACCAGGCCTTTCGCATCGGCAAGCAGGTACGGACCTCGACCGAATTGGGCAAAGGCGCCTGTTCGGTGTCGGGTGCGACGATTGACATGCTCAAAGCCCGGCTGAGTGAGCACGAAGATCCGAAAATTCTCTTTATCGGATTGAATCAGATGATCAAACTGGCCGCCACCGGATTGCTTAAACTCGGATATGACAAATTCATCTTCGCCAACCGGACTGAATCGCGGGCCCGGGAATTTGCCGAGACTTACAAAGTCCCCAGTTATTCGCTGGAAAGTTTACCACAACTCCTGCGCGAGGCCGATGTGGTCCTGACCTGTACCGGCTCCGAAGAGCCGGTCATTACGCATGAGATGCTGGCTGAACGCGAGCGATCCAATACCAAAAAGCTGGTGATTGCCGACATGGCTATCCCCCGCGATGTCGCACCCAATGGCACATATCACAACATCGACATCTATAATCTCGAGGATGTCAAAGAACATGTTCGTGACGCCCAGAAGCATCGACAGGAAGAAATCCCCAAAGCCGAAGAATTGATCGCGCATCGTCTCGAACAGTTCGTGTACTGGTTTGATCATGTCCGTCTGGAACCGATGGGCGATGGTCTTGGTGATGCCTTCGAGCAGGTACGGCTCGAGGAAATACGGCATCATCTGAGCGAATTTCCCGAAGAATATCGGGATTCGATCGATGATATCACACGGCACCTGATCGAAAAACTGCTGCATGTTCATGAACGTTTCGAATCGCAAAAAAAATAGAACGGGAAGTGAGTTATGCCGAATCGTTATCTGCCAATAAACGTATCGATGAAAACGCATCCGATTCTGGTTGTCGGCGGGGGCAACGTGGCCCTGAGGAAAATCGAGAATCTGATGGATTTCGAAACCGATATTACGGTCGTCGCCCCCGACGTACTCGACCGGATTGAATATTACGCATCAAAAAACATGCTCAAACTCGAACGACGGCCCTATCAGTCGCCGGAAGCCGCCAAGTATGGCCTGGTGGTCTCGGCCAGTGATGATGAAGCATTGAATCGCCAGGTGTACAATGATTGCGCCGATGCCAATGTGCTGGTCAATGTCGTTGACAATCCGCCGCTGTGTACCTTCATCTTTCCGGCCATGCTCAAGCGTGATGCTTTGTCAGTGGCGGTATCGACTGACGGCAAAGCACCCTTTCTGGCCGCACATCTCCGTCTTATTCTGGAAAACGTCTTTCCCGATCATTGGAAGAAGATCGTTGACCTGGCCGGCATGTATCGCAAACGGGTCCAGGAGAAATTCCCCGGCGATGAGCATATCAAGCCGCGTTTTGCCGCCCTCGATCGTTTTCTCCAGGCAGACTGGAAAACTCTGATAAAGGGAAAAAACGACGAGCAGCTCTGGGCTGAACTGGATCGGTTGATTGAAACCGAAGATGAACCGGAAGAAGCCCCGGATCAAACATCGCAGAATTAACCGGAGCGCCGCTCTTTTGGCGGTGTGACATATGAATACTGTCGGTAAGGTGTATCTCATCGGCGCCGGACCAGGTGATCCGGAGCTCATAACTGTCAAAGGCATGCGCTATCTTCGCATGGCTGAGGTGGTCATTTACGACAACCTGGTTTCTGAAAAACTGATTGTCGAGCTTCCCCCACATGTTGAAACCTATTATGTCGGCAAAAAGGCAGGAGATCATCCGGTCCCCCAGGAAGAGATCAACAAGCTCATGCTGCGCCTGGCCCGGGAGGGCAAGCGCGTCGTGCGCCTCAAAGGCAGTGATCCCCTGATATTCGGCCGCGGCGGCGAAGAAGCCAAATATCTCAAGGAACATAATATCCCCTTTGAAATCGTCTGCGGTATCACCGCCGGCATCGCTGCCCCGGCCTACAATGGTATTCCCTGTACCGACCGTGACAAGGCATCATTTGTGATGTTTGTCACCGGACACAAAGCCAGTGACAAGCTGAAATCGACGGTGCCGTGGGAATGGGTGGCCAAAGCCAAAGGCGGCACGGTCGTCATTTACATGGGGGTGCATGAGATTGACAATATTGTCGAGCAACTCATCGACGGCGGCATGGCGCCGGAGCTGCCGGCCGCGGTCATCGAACGGGGAACGTTTCCCTCGCAAAAACTCGGCATTGGTACGCTGAAAGAATTGCCGCAGGTCGTAAAAGAAAAAGACATTCATCCCCCCGCGATATTTATCCTGGGGGAGGTCGTCAAATTGCAGCACTGGCTGGAATGGTATCATGATCTTCCGCTGCAGGGGCAGCGGGTCATGGTCACCCGTCCGGCCGACCAGTCGCATGAGGTCTTTGCCCGCCTGTGCCGTCTGGGCGCCGAACCGATGCCATATCCGACTATCATGACAGTTCCCCATAACGACAACGCCGGCTGGCAGGCCTTTGATCGCATCACCAGCGATAAACGATGGCTGGTGTTTACCAGCGAAAATGGTGTCCGGTGTTTTGCGCGTCAATTTGTCGAGCGATATCGCGATGTGCGCCGTCTGGCCGGATGGCAGATCGCCGCGATTGGACCGGGAACGATGAAAGCGCTGGAGCGCGAGAAATGGACAGTCGATTTTACACCATCGCGGATGCTCGGTAAGATTGTCGGTGAGGAACTGGCCGCCGAGATCGATGCTCCCAATACTGCAATCGTGAGAGTCCGGGGCAATCTGGCCGGCGACGATGCTGAGCGCATTCTGACCGATGTCGGAGCTGATGTGCTGCCACTGACTGTGTATGAAACCCGGCATCGAATATGGCCCGACGGCTTCAGGGAAAAACTGTTCGATCATCCGCCGCATGCGATCATGTTCACCAGTGCCTCGACGGTCAGCGGACTCGCAGCAAATTTGAATGAAGATGAGTTGAAGACGCTGACCTCGAAAGCCAAATTGTTTTCGATGGGACCGATGGTGACGGCGGCGCTGGAAGAGCATGGTCTGGCGCCATCGCGGGAGGCCGCACCGCACAGTCTCGATGGCATGATCGAGGCTATTCTGGCTGAATGCGGACAAAAAACCCCGGCCACATCGTAACCGGGGTACCTCTACTTCTCTCTGTACTCTACACTAAACTGACTTAGTTCTCGGCATAAACACTATTGTCGTATTCCACTTCGAACCGCAGTTTGTGCTTGGCTTCTTCCTGAGCCAGGGTCAGGAAGAGATTTTTTGCATTTTCATCGTCGGTTGCCTCCGCCAGATCATTGTAAAGGCGATAAGCGGCCTTTTCGGCTTTCATGGCCAGAATGAGCGCATCCTGGAAACTCAGATTCGGTTTGAGTTCGACCTCGGACAAATTCTCGCCGATTTTCAAATCGGTAACTTTTTGCTGGGCGGGCATGGCGTACTTGCCTTCTTTGACACCTCTGAGTTTCTGTTTGTGCCCGAGTTCTTCCTTGGCAAAGCTGGAAAAGACTTCTTTCATATATGGTTTTTCCATGCGGCCGGCCAGGTCGGTGTAGAAATCATGGGCATCCTGCTCTTTTTCGATCGCGAAATCGAGAATCTCTTCGACAGTCTTCAGTTTCATGCTTTCCTCCTCGTCGGCCGGCGACGGCCGCCGACATCTATATTCACTGCTCTCATTTTCATTGTTGCGCTGCGAAATTATAATCAATATCGGTCTGGTTTTCAACGCTATTTTGTGAAACTTTTCACCAAATAGACAAAAAAACGGGCACCCCGAAAAGCGCCCGATGATTTTTACTCAGTCAGACCAGCCGGAGATCATCCGTAGGGATACATACCCTTCTGGATCGTCTTCAGATTATCCAGCATAAAGTCATGCTTTTCTTCATCTTTCATCAAATAATGAAGCAGATATTCGGCCACGACCATCTTTTTACCTTTAAGTTTTTCGAGACTGTCCTTGGCCAGTGTCTCGGCATGCTTCTCCATATCGATATGCTTTTCGATAAGATCCCATACTTCGGCGATTTCGTCCGGATTCATCGATATCGTCTGCGTCTCCATCGATGACGCGATCAGTTCCTGAACCATATGGTGGCGTTCGGAGTCAGCCCGGATGATTTCCATGATCATGCGAATCAGGGGATTTTTCGTTTTGGTGATAATTTCGCTGCATTGCATCACGGAAACATCTTCAATCTTTTGCCATTTGCGCATGTTGGATACCATGTGTTCTTGCAGTTCTTTAGTCGACATTGGTTCAATCCCTCCGGATTAGTATATTGTGTCAAGTTGTGAGAACAGTAAACTTAATTGCCTTTGGTACCATAACAGGCGGTCCGGTGCATCTGTTCCGCCGCCTCGATTAATTCCAGCATATTTTCGACGTCGTTGTAGAAAAACGGTGAGGCGTCGATATCGAGTTGACGGTTATGGCGCAGTACTTCACCGCAGATACCCGGCGGCATATATCCGGAGCCGAAAAACAACACCAGTGCAGCAAGCAGTACAAGCCCGACTGCAAATCTCAGCAGGCGGGCACCGAGGGTCAGGGCAGATGAACCGGGTTCTTTATATGTTTGTGCTTTCGCCATCCTAAATCGCATTCGGGAAGAAGATGAAAAAAGCCAGCCAGGCGACCAATAGCGTCAAACCGAGATTAAAGGACTGTCCGATAATATACAATGTCAGCGGTTTGCCGCCCTCCATCCGCGCGGCCATGTCTTTGAAATTTGATTCCAGGCCGATGGATACGAAAGCCAGGCAGAAGAACCATCCCCGAAGTATTTTGGTGACCGGATTGATAAATTCCGCCTCGACGAATTTGAAATCAC
>CAZGLR010000040.1:0-6828 GCA_964526635.1 uncultured Ignavibacteriales bacterium
GTATGATCCGGTCTCACGAACACTGGTCTCGACCGGCGGGCCTGAGACGATTACAGTAACATTTTAGCAGCATCATAATAGGGCACTTGTGGAAACAGAAACCGATACAAACAAACGAGCATCATCGCGCCATGGTCTGTCCCGCGTTCTGTCGCGGGCGGCGGCCTTGAAATTCAATCGTCGCTCGAAGACAAGCATCGGGATTGTGGTTGAAGATCACTATATCGATCTGGTTGTCGTTCGTCGTGAAAGCGCGGCGCCGGTAATAGTCGCAAGAAAGCATCTGGATAAATCCGGGGCGGCTTTTACAAGCCCGATGTCGCTGTCTGACTCACTGCTGACTATGATATCCGAGGTATCCCGTGAGATCGGGCTGGTTAGGCCGATAGTCAACGTTGCTTTGCTCGTTTCAGAATCGGGATTCCGCCGGGTGGATGTACCCGATATGCCGTCCGGAGAATTGCGCGTGGCCGCGGTCTGGGAAGCCAAAAAGCTGTTTCCCTTTGATCTGGATAACAGCATCCTTGATGTCACGACTGCCGGCAGACGACGAATCGGTGACCATGTTCAGCGGCACCTCAATGTCATTGCGGCCCGCCGGGATATTGTCGAATCGGTTTTTGAGGCTATTGCCCGTACCGGCATGATTCCGGGGCATTTTTCCATCCTGCCGGCTATGATCGCCGAATTTGTCAGTGATGCGATTGAGACATCCGATGAACGGCAACTGGTAATTTCGCTCGGGCCGCGACATAATTTCGCTATTTTCCTGCATCGAAACAAACTCGAATTTTATCAGGAATTCGTGACTGCGCCCCTGCCGGGACCATTGGGTGATAAATCACTGCAAAACCTGAACGGTCTTGGCGATGAACTGCGTTCAATTCTGGATATGTACTTTGCCCAGGATAGCGACCGGGTCGTCAACCGCGTTATCTTCCTGGGAGACTTCGCCGCCAACAGCGAGACTCGTGAGTACTTTACCGGTATGATTGGGGTGCCCTCGCACCACCTGACATTGCCGGCACTGCCTTCTGATGAAGACCCGGTTGGACCGGGTGTTTTATGCGCGGCATTGCTCTCCCCGCAGACACAGCCATTGATGCCCCCGCATATCCGCGAGAAACGACTGCAACGGCGATTACTGCGATGGATGACGACGTCGGCCGTTGTCGTCTTCGGGATTACCGGCGTGTTTCACACGTATACTCACATGACCAAAACAGCCTTGCAGGCACAACTGGCGGCTACCCAGGAAGCGATTGCCAAAATCGAGGCATCACCGGGGTTTATCACGCATCGCGAAGCCCAGCGGCATCTGGCCGAACACTCGGCGATGCAAACGGCCGACCAACGCCAGAGCTATCCGGAACTGCTGGCGATCTTTAAGGAGCTGTCATTGACTATTCCGGAATACGTGACATTGACCGAAACTTCGCTGCGTCGGGAAAACGGCGTGGCAATTATAGAAATGGACGGTTATGTACGGGTCTCGGGATTTTCGCCGGAAATCATCCTGGCCGGCTATGTTGATCAACTGGAATCCTCGAAGCTGTTTCAAAATGTTACTGTTACCTCGCACAGCAAACGCCGCGAAGAGGGCGACTTCGATCTCTCGTTCCATCTGAGCCTGGGGGTGCAGAGTTGAAGAAGGCCATTCTTGCAGGCGCGGTGGTGCTTGTGGTAGTGCCGATCCTGTGGTATTTGTTTGCAGGCGCATCGATGTTTCGTGAGATCAGCCAATTGCGTACGCAAGCGGCTTCGGAAGACGCCCGGCTGGCATCATATCAGGCGACTCTGGCTTCGGTTTCGGCCACGCTGGATCGGATGAAACTGGTCCAATCGGATCGTTTGTTCTCTTCCCGGGATCAAGTCACCCGTCTGTACCGAGTGGTTGATTCGCTGTGTAATACCGATGGTCTCCAGCTTGATGAAATCACACCCTCGTTGGAAGAAACGATCGCATTTCTCAAGCAGGATCATCGCCCCGGAATCCGTGCCCGCATCCCCGTCCAGATCACTGTCCGGGGAAAGTACTCATCGCTGGCGCGCCTGAGCGATAACATTCAGAAGCTGGAACACTATCGTGAGACCAGTCGCTGTCAGGTAAGCGGGTCCAGGGGTATGTATCCGCAGTGTTTAATGATTTTGGGATTTCTGGCCTCTGTGGAGTCATAGGAATAATGAACAGCCGCATCCGTACAATCATACTTGGCGTCATCTTCGCAGCGGTCGCAATCTGGGGATATTCCATCTTCTTCGGCGGTTCGAAGCGGGCGACGGTCCATACGGGAAACGCCGCACCGCCGCCCGGAGATTATGTCGCTGCCCAACAGGCTCCGATTCAGCAGCGTCATCTCGACTCGGCCGCGGTTGCACATCTGCGCGACGCGGCGTGGGGACGCGATCCTTTTTATCATACGTATACTGTGCCGAAAAACCATTCGCCGGAGACGGGCGGATTGCATCTTTCGGGAATACTCTATCGGGACGTGAATGCCCGGGCTATGATCAACCGCACGGTTGTCGCTGTCGGAGATAAAGTTGATCAGTATACAGTCGCTGAAATCACCCGGGATTTTGTCCGGCTGACCAAAGACGGCGCCTCGATTCGTCTGACTGTTTCAAAGGAGTCATCGTGAAACGTGCATCACTACTGCTGTTTTTCTGCCTGCTTGTAACCGGCATCTGTCCTCTGGTGGCAGGGCCAATTGATACCCGGCAGCGTATCAGCCTGGCATTTGATGAAACGCCGCTTGCGGCGGTGCTGACAATGCTGGCGGCGCAAAACGATCTAAACCTGGTGGTTTCATCGGCTGTCGATGGCGACGTGACAATCTCGTTGAAGGATGTCACCCTGCGTGCAGCGCTGGACGCCCTGCTGCTGCCCAACGGTTTCAACTACATCATTCGTGATGATATCATTATCGTCAAAACCACTGATCAGCGGATGGCCGGAGAGATTGTACCGGTTACCTACCAGCTGCAGTATATTGACGCTGAATCGGCTAAAAACGCCCTGGAGCCATTGCTCTCTGATCAGGGCAAGGCCATGGCCCTGAGAGCACCGCAAACCGCCATCGCGGCGACCGATGAAAGAACAATATCTCATTTGGTCGTTATCGATTATCCTCATGTGCAGGAGATTATCGCCGACTTTATTTCGACAATCGATAAACGGCGTCGGCAAATCGCTGTCGAGGTCAAGATCATCGAAACCAATCTGACCGATGATGAAAAGCTCGGGATCAACTGGCCCAAATCGATCTCGGCATCTGTCGCCGGGGTCGAGACGATTTCTACTGACTCCGATGAAGACAGCGAGGGCGCCGACGGCGGTTCAAAGTCGTTTGTTATGCCGCTGGAAAACGGTACCTGGCAACTGGGATATTTGTCTGTCGACCAGCTCGATGTCGTCATCGATTTTCTGAAAAGCCGTAATAATTCCAAGCTGCTGTCGAATCCGCGCCTGACCACACTGGAAAACGAAACAGCCTCTATCGAAATTCAAACGGTCATCCCGATCCAGACCATAAACCGCTTTTCCGAGGGAGCCGTCGTTCAGGATATCGTCACATTCCAGGATGAGGAAGTTGGCATCTCACTGAAAGTCACGCCGCGAATCAACGATGACTCGACTATCACGATGAAAGTCAACCCGATTGTGCAAGAGATTATTGGTTACACCGGGACAGCCAACAATCAGAAACCGATAACCTCAGAACGGTCGATCATTACCAATGTCACGGTTGGCAACAATGAAACAATCGCCCTGGGCGGGCTCCTGAAGGAAACGAAAATCGAGAACAGGGAACGAGTCTTTTTGCTGGGATCAATACCGCTTCTGGGCGGTTTGTTTACTCACCGGTCAACCAAGACCGAAACGACCGACCTGATGATCCTGATTACCCCGGTGATACTTGAGTAGAACGGCGCGTGCGGAAGGTGATTGTATCCAGCATCCATCGCCGACTTTTCGACAACATCAGATATATTCCCGGTATCAGGTAGATTATATCACGAATAATTAATGAGATGCCGTGGGACTTGGCCTTGGAGCTGACGGTGAAGCATCCGCATTCAAGACTCACTCCCCGGGACATATTAATAACAATAGCGATTACAAAAATCACCATCAGACCAACCAGATAACTCCGGCTGCCGGCATAGAAAAACCCGAGGATCAGAAATACGCCGGCGACAAACTCGGTAACCGGCAGAACCAGAGCGAAGATGTTGACCAGGGATCCCGGCAGTAAGTGGTAGTTATAAACAATCCGTGCGAATTCACTGGGATTGGCGATTTTATCCAGCGATGCATAAATGAAGATCGAGCCGAAAACTACCCGGCACAAAAGAGTAATGTAATCATTGGAAAGAAACCTGGTCATGATGTCCGTCCTCGTGTGGGCTTATCCTTGTGCGGCCATAGTTATCGGCAGGTCGTTTTCTTCCCATTCCCGCCAGCCACCGTAGAAAATATAAATGTGTTCAAAGCCAAGTTCCTGTAAATACCGCCCCAAAAACAGCGAAAGCTCACATTCATCACCGCTGCAATAGATGACGTACTCGGCATTGGGATCCAGCGAATCAGCGATATAGGCATCCCAGGTTTCGTCGAGGTAATCGAACGGGATGTTGATCGAACGCGTGATCCGGGCATATTCGTAATCAGCAGGATCGCGGGAGTCGATGAAGATGACATCGGGGGCTTGATATTTGGCAACAGCGTCGTCAAGCGTTATAAACAGCGGGTCGCCCTCTTCCGCCGACGGCGGAGTAATCGGGCCCTCGCCCGAAGCGGTGCGCGACGGCCAGTTGCCGATCATGGCGATACCGTTGTCTCGGACAGCGTTCAGTGTCACGGCGGCAATCGTCGAGACAAGCAAAATCACGGCGATTTGTACGATCCAGTTTTTCATGGTTGCCCTTTTATACCCGGTTGACCAGTCTGAGTTTCAATTATATTTCATACGAATATAACGCCGGTTTCGTTAATGATCGCGACAAATATATATTACATGACAGATTAGTCCATGATAAAATCATAATAGACTCAACCGTTGCGGCCTATTCGTCACAGATATTCTGGAAATACGCCGAGAGGGAGCGGTAAGTAAACTATCCGCTCATTGCTGATAGTCTTATACAACCGGTTCAACGAAGTCGAATCAAAGGTGCCGGACTGGCTTTAAAACGGTTTATCGGCGCTGAGAAATCAGGTCAGGTTGAGGCCCTGATCCTGGCTCTCCGGCTGATACCGTAAGCCCAAAAGCATGAAACGCCCATCAAGGATACAGTTGGTAACCTTGGTGAACTTGTCCGCAGTCAGGGCCTGCAGGCCATAGGGATGCCACAGTTCCTTTTTGCCTTTGACTGCGTAATCGATTGCCTTTTTTCTCTTTGGCATTGTTCCTCCCCTACGCGTTTCTACTCGCTGGCGGCGAATGTGGGGAGCAGGGGAACGCTAGAATTCCCGGGTAGTATCAATTTGCGAATCAAAAAGAGTTGTAAGTGCTACGTCGCAAACAGATCAACTGTGTGCTCTCTCACAGTCCTTTTCTCTATATATTAGGTATTTTACATACACCTACCCACTGATAATTTTTTGCAACTTCTTGATAGCCCGTTGCTTATAAATACTTACAACTTGTTGTGTAATGCCCAGCATAGCCGCTATCTCACGCTGTTTTTTACCCTGAAGATAGAGTGTAATGACCTGTCGTTGCCGTGGTGACAACGATCTTGACACATGCCATTTCAGTTTTGATCGCAGTTGATCAAAGCCTTTGCTGCGTTCCTTTTGCCCGATGTCCTGATAATAGGCGGAGGCCTCATTGGCAAAAGATTCCATGAGGAGCTTATCAACAGCCACCTCGGTAAACCGTGCTTCGTGCTCTTTTGACATACGGTATCTCGTTGTTTCGGCGGCGCCTTTCCCCCGAAGTCAAATAACGCGGCCGGTGGCGTGTTTATATTTCATTTTTTTTGATGCTTTTTAATAATGCTCTCCAGTTCTGTCCCCGAAAGGTCGAAGTATTTTTTCGCTTTTGATTTGATTTCCTTGACTGATACTTTCATTTCATAATCACTGAGATCGGTCGGCAACAGCGCGATTTCATTGGTGAAATAGCTGTAGACCAGCTTGTCTCGAGATATCTCATGCTGCATCCGAAGCTGACTGATGCGCTCCTTGAGGGTTGTCATACTGTCGCTGAGGACTTTGATTTCGGTATGAAGCGATTCCTGCACCGCTATCCCCGAGGCATCGGTCATTGTTTCCATACTGTCGGCAGCCATGAGTGCCGCCAGCGAATCAATATAGTGTATTCGTACCGAATCAATCATCGCATAGGCATCGACTTTGGCCACGAAATCATCCATGTTGATCTGTTCGGAAATCTCCGAATCGATCATCTCCACTCGTTCCTGATTGGAATACAAGGCCCGGATATAGGCAATACCAACCAAGGCCAGGACGACAGCGACGATTGCAATCAGCCTCATAATGCGCATCTTGTCTCACCTCTGGTAAAAGTATAGAATCGTTGATACAATGTTGTCAAGGATTGAAATTACTCATTATCGAGATAAATAGTATATTTGAACTATTAGATGAGGCGCTATTCCCGACCAGCCGTTTTTTTGCACTGCCTATACCATTCAATTGTCCGCCGCAAGCCCTCGGCCAGCCCTACCTGCGGTTGCCAGCGCAGCCGGGTGCGGATGCGCTCAATATTCAGTACCCGCCGACGGATATTGTCAATATCCCGCCGGTCAATGTGCTTGGCGACAATATCCGACCCGAAATGCCCGGCGATAATCGGC
>CAZGLR010000040.1:6838-26079 GCA_964526635.1 uncultured Ignavibacteriales bacterium
AGATCGACAATACTCGTCTCCGAGCCGGTACCCAGATTAAAGACCATACCTTCAGATTTTGGATCGGTCAAGGCCACGAGGGTGGCGTCGACCGCGTCATCCACATAGGTAAAATCGCGCGTTTGCTGACCATCGCCATGAATCTGCGGCGCCTCGCCCAAATCAACGGCCTCGATAAACTTGGCGATCACCCCGCAGTAGGGGTTGTTCGGATCCTGCTTGGGACCATAGACATTGGAATAGCGGACCATTGTCACCGGGACACCATAGGTTTCATAAAATGCATTGCAGTAATTTTCTCCGGCCAGCTTTGAGACTGAATACGGCGAAAAGGTATGGGTCCGTTCGTCCTCATGGATCGGTAAAATTCTGGGATTGCCATAGACCGAGGCCGATGACGTATACACGATGCGCCGGATGCCGTGCTCGCGGGCCGCCATCAGGATATTCAGCGTGCCACCGATATTGACGGCATAATCACTGCGGGGGTTTTTGGTGGATACGATGATATTCCGGGCCGCCATATGGGCGACGAAATCGACTTCCCTGACCAGTTTGGAGACCAGCTTTTCGTCTTCGACCGAACCCTCGACAAACTCATAGTCAATATTGGTATCGATATTATCCAGCGAGCCGGTATACAGATCGTCCAGAACTATTGCCCGTCCGCCCGAACGGACCACCCGTTCGGTGAGATTGGAGCCGACAAACCCGGCCCCACCGGTAATCAGTACTTTTTTGCCGTCGAATGATATGTCAGTCATGATATTATCTCCGCAAGCCGAAGCGCAGGAAAATCAGTGGTCGAGCGAGACGCCACCAGTCGCGAAATGGTTTCATTTTTGAATACTGCCTGGTCTCCCCCCGATAATATATGGTAATCGGCACCTCGACAAGACGAATTTCGCGAAGTGTCACCACCTTGAACAACAAATACACTTCCAGTTCATAGGTGTTCAACCATTTTTGATGCAGCTTTATTGCCGGATGATCGAGAATACTCACTTTGAAGGCTCGAAAACCGTTGGTGCCGTCGGTAATACGGCGAAAGGTCAATACCGTGAATGCCAGAGAAAACAACCGCGTGGTAATCTCCCGAAACAGCGGGCCATTGACGGTTTTCCCACCGCGAATCCGCCGCGAACCCTGAACAAAATCGGCCTGACCGGAACGCAATGGCTCCAGCACATGGGGCAGCTCGGCCGGCTCATGCTGATCATCGCCGGACATGATGACCACGATATCATATCCCTGTTCCCGGGCGTAGTCGATGCCGCTTCTGATACCCGCCCCCACGCCCATATTGACGTCATGGCGAATTACTATGGCACCCGCAGTTCGGGCTTCGTCGTTGGTATTGTCGGAGGAACAGTCGTCGGCGACGATAATTTCATCCACCTCACCGGTAGCCCTCACCTTTTCCACGACCCGACCGATTTTACCCTCTTCGTTAAAAGCCGGGAGAATACAGAGAACGCGCGAAGAATCAATCATGCTTCTCTGCTTCCTCTTCAATTTGCTTCAATGACAGATGTTCTTTGCGCAGGTAATAAAAGCCGGCCAGGGTAATGACCATGAATTGTGTGGCGTGCATAACCAGCGCGCAGGAAACCGCCTCGGAACTGGGGACGTCATAAAAGCTCAGCGATAGAATCGCACCATAATGATAGACACCGACAAATCCCGGCGACGATGGCGCCATAATCAGAATCGAGACAACAACCAGGAGCACAAACGATGCCGCAATCGGTAATTGAAATCCAAAAACAAGGAAGATGAAATAATTCGACAGCCCCATGACAACCCAGATCATGAGAGTATGAAAAGTCACCAGAAATAACCGTCGACCATCCCATATGAATTCAAGGCCGGTGGAGAAGCGGTCCAGCATCGAGTTAAGGAAATGACCGATTTTCCGCGGGAGAAATCCCAGTATCCGCTTCATCAAACGGGAGTCGCGATTGCGACGTGTGCTCAGATACAATGTAACGACCACACCTGTCAGGGCTATGATGAGGGTGACAATGACGCCATAGCGTATTTCATCGATCATTTTCTGTAAAGGAGAAAACAGGATTACAATACCGAAAATGATAAGCAGCATGATCAGGTCGAAGACGATGCGTTCGACAAAAATCGTAGCCATCGAAGCCGATTTCGACACCTGTTCCTTATTCGACAATGAATACGCCCGTACGAACTCGCCGAGTCGGAAGGGCAGCACATTGTTGGCCATAAAGCCGATCATGGTGATTGAAAACAGCCGCCGGGCACTGAGGGGCTTTATTGGTTCGATCATGTATTTCCAGCGAAATGCCCGAAAAACCATTGTAACCAGGATGAGAATGACATTGGGGATCAGCCACCAGTAATTGGCACCTTTAAGGGCCGCATATAACTCAGACCATTCCACTTTTGTCGCAAAGATATATGCCAGCAATCCAACAGAAATGAGAAGACCGGCCAGCTGAAGGAGGAGTTTTTTGTTTTTTTGCGTCATCGCTTTCGTGCAACCTCTTTGCACAGATCGAGGAATTTTTCAGCAGCACTGTCCCAGTTGAATTGCGAGGCCCATTTCAGGGCGTTGGCGGCGTATTCCGCGTGGTCATCTTTGCGAGTCAAAAAGAAGACTATTTTATCGGCCAGAACTTCAATATCTCCATAGGGATATAGCAACCCGCTGTAACCATCCTTCACCGAATCGCATAAACCGGGAGAATTGGCAGCGATTACCGGCGTCCCGCAACTATTGGCTTCTATATTAGTCAATCCCCATCCTTCGCGCAAGGATGGATATACCATAACATGTGAACGGCACAAATTCTCGACTTTTTTTTCCCGGGAAACAAAACCGGGAAACTCGACGACATTTTCAAGATTGAGTTCTGCAACTTCCCGCTTTAAGGCGGGCACATAATCACCGGATCCGACTATAGCCAATCGGGCTCCGCCAATAAGCTGACGGACAATTGCAAAGGCTCGAATCAAGTGCTGGATAGATTTATATTTCTTTATTCGGCCAAGATATAGCACTGTCGGCTGTTCAAAACGATCATATCCTTTGTTATTATTATATAATCCGGAATCAATGCCGCAATGAATAACCGATACCTGGGATCGGGTCAGGCCCCGCCGCACCAGATCATCGGCCGTCGATTCCGAAATAACACAAAATTGTTTCCGGCGATAGAAAGATGTGATAGGAAGTTCGAACAGGTAGATATATGTACCGAGAACAAAATTTATTTCCTTAAAAACGGCTGTCGAAAACAGATGCGGGATAATAATGATTGACGGGATATTGACATAACGTGGTGAATAAAACGGTATCTTGTTTATATCTTCAAGGAAAAGATCGTACTTCTCCTGCTGCAGCAGCCGTTTGATATGGCCCCGGGCGATCCAGTTGAAATTATAGCGATTGCCCGCCCGCAGAATACGGACGCCCTCGACAACTTCCTCAGTTTTGCCCCCGTCGTAATTGGAGCAAAATAGCGTCACCGAATGGCCGCGGGCGGCTATTCGCCGCAGCAATTCTTCCAGATGGACTTCGGCGCCGCCGGAATATGGGTTTTTTAAATCCTGCCAGTTGAGTGCCAGTATCTTCACCGTGATAGTATCCCTATGAATCCTGTGGTGCGGTTTCCGGTTGCGGCGGCGGCGGCAACTGCTGCGGCCGATTCTGGAGTTGCGTCAGGAACTGGCGCATGGCGGCATCGCCGGGATTATTGTCGAGCCATTGGGCGATTACCGTTTTCAATTCTTCGATACGATCCTGTTCCATCAGCAGGCGGCCATATTCTTTGAAGGCATCTTCATACTGCGGGAACGAATCGAGGGTCGCCTTGAAAATCCGTTCCGCTTTCTCCGTTTGTCCATTATATCGGCTGGTCAGGCCCCAGATAAAGTAGATTTGTTTGCGCCATTCCGGCGACACGATTTCGATAATCTCCGGAATCAGGCTGTCGCGACCGGTTTCGACATACAATTGCGTCAGATAATTATGAGCATAGTAATCATTCGGAATAATCTTCATTGCCTGCTTGATAACCGTAATGGCCGAATCGATCAGAGCGGCGCTGCGCAGTGTGTCGGCAATCAATACCAAACCGGTCGTATAATTGCCGATAAGAGATTCGGTCCGTTCGTCCTTGTAAACATCGGGATCATCGAGGCCACGATACTGGTAGGTATTGAGGTATAAATCCAGCGAGGCATCGATATTAATCTTACCCGGCGGCTTCTCGCGCGTCAGGGTGTAAACCATCCCTCTGATCATCAAATTCGGTTGCAGCGAGCGTCCGGCATACTGCAGCATACTCTCGGGGATAGTCAGCGAAAAATGAACCGGCCGCTCCCACTTGGTAGCAACCAGGATACGTTCCAGGACCTGATCCTGAATACGGATCATTGTACCCTCGGACCGCATATGGCGCAGGGAGTTAATCTTCTCATCCGACCAGTTCAGTGGTATACCCATTGTCGTTTGAATCTGCTTGACATACCAGGGCAGATTGGCCAGCGACAGATTTATCGCCGTGACATCAGTGCGGACACCATAGACTTCCTGCAAACACCAGACCGGGAAGGTATCATTGTCGCCGCCGTTGAGCAGGATGGCGTTTTCCCGGCATGAACTGAGCAGGTTATAGGCGAAATCATAGGGACTGTAGTTGCCCGATCGATCGCAGATATGATAATTGGCCATAACCGGCGCCGCCGATACGATAACCAGGGCGCAGACGATAGTCATGACCGGTACTTTCAGCGCCGCTGTCTTCCCCGCCATTGTCTCGCGCATAGTCTCGATCAATCCGGCTACACCGATACCAATTGCTATGCCAAACAAAATAAATCCCGGTGTGAAGAAATAATCCCGATCCCTGACTTCAAGGTGTCCCTGACCAGTGAGCTGATCCTGGCGGGTACCGTCGGCAAAATTCATGTACCAGACAAGGAACACCGTACCCAGCAGAATCATTACAAAAAACGGCAGTCCGATTCTGGTTCGACGGCGGATCATTTCGAAAATCCCCAACAGGCCCAGGACAAAGGGAAAGGCAAACGCCCGCCCGGTCAGTCCATACTGCTGTTGAAAAAAGCCCCAGAAGCCCATGCGTGGATAATTGCCGAACTGATTGATCCATTGCCCCCGCCGCTCCATCGCGCGAATCAGCATCGATTCCTGGCCGTATTGTTTTCGCTCGATAAAGCTTTTAAAGGCGGCATATGATTCCGATGGATTATTCTGGTTAATAACCGGGTTCTGCGCCGAACGGATTGGGGTAAACACCTGTGAGGAAAAGCCGGCGATGGCAGCCAGCACGATGATCAGCGAAAAGGCCCAGACATAGCTGCGGGTGGCTATAGTCGCCGCCACCAGCACGATCAGCCACAGCCCAACCGCAATCAAAAACCAGTCGAGGCTCTGGGTCACCAGCACCAGCGTAAAGCCGGTAATGTAAAATCGGTAATCCTTTCGGAGTCGCGGCGAAAAGAGAATAACCGCCAGAAAAATTACCGGCATGAACAGAAAGGCAGTCATGTGTATGCCGATGGACAAGAAAGCCAGATAGACGATAATGAACAAATATATGTCCGAGCGCGGTTGGTCGCGGCGCTCGATCCAGCGCAAAAGCAGGTACAGCAAGAGTATGACAACCAGCATGGCCGGTGTATAAACTTCGGCCTCGCCGCTGTTGCTCCAGTGTGTGCGGCCGAACGCGAACATCATCGAACCGACCAGGGCACCGATATAGGCCGCCGCCACCTTCCAGCCGCTAAATTCTTCACGGTTGAACCACCAGCTAATCAGCTTAAAGGTTACCAGAAAGGCAAAAAAGGCCGCCGCTGCGCCGGTGACAACCGAAAGCATGTTAACTCGAGCGGAAATATCGCCGGCGACCGGAAGCAGCGTAAAAATCCGGCCCAGCATGATATACAGGGGATTTCCCGGCGGATGCGGAATACCGAGCGTATAGGAACAGGCAATAAACTCGCCGCAGTCCCAGAAAGACAACGTCGGTGCCTTGGTAATGGTATATATGATAAGCGTAAACAGCGCCACACCCAGCGCCCACACGGTTGGTCCTGTAATACGCATTCGTTCCATCATGCCTGCTTAGATACTCCGCTTCCGGTTAACGATTGGCGTAAATTTTGTACTCAGAAGGGCGGAATATAACACCCTGTCAGGTACATGACAAAACTAAAATCACAGCGATCTTACCCCACATCATCAATGGATCTCTCCAGCGCCGCATCGAGAATGCCGTTGACGAATGATGATGACTCATTGGTACTGTATTCCTTGGCCAGATCGATAGCCTCATTTATCGCGACTTTTTCAGGGACATCAGGCAGATAATGGATTTCGGCCAGAGCCATCCGCAGTATGATCAGGTCAATAATGGCGATTCGGTCAATCTCCCAGTTCTGGGCCAGGCGGGCGATTTCCTTGTTCAGAAAGTCGTTGTTTTTCAGGACCGCGCCAACAATCCGACCGGCGAATTGACGCAGATCATCCCGGACCTCTTCCTCATCACCCAACTGGAGCAGGATTTCTTCAATATCCCGGCCGGATGTTTCCAGAGCGTAAAGACTTTTGAGTGCCAGTTCGCGTGCGTGCCGTCGTCCTGTCATGCCTTATCCATCTGGCCGAAGAGATCGACCATTTCAATCGCCGACAGGGCGGCGTCCCACCCCTTGTTGCCGGCCTTGGTGCCGGAACGCTCGATTGCCTGTTCTATCGTATCGGCGGTGACAACACCGCAGACAACCGGAACCCCGGTTTCAAGCGCTATCTGGGCAATCCCCTTGGTTGTTTCGGCGGCGATATACTCGAAATGCGGCGTATCGCCACGAATGACCGCACCGAGACAGATTACCGAATCGAATTTTTTTCCCTCGGCCAGCCGTTTGGCGGCATAGGGAATTTCAAATGAACCGGGTACCCAGACGATCCGAATATTGGATTCGACGACCTCATGACGCGCCAGGCAATCAAGAGCGCCCGACAGCAGCTTGCTGGTCAGCAGTTCGTTGAAGCGACTGACGACGATAGCATGCTTCTGCTCCTTGCCGTTGAGGTTACCCTGTATTGTAGTGACAGCCATAGTTCCTCCAGATTAAAGCATGGACAGCAGGTGCCCGAGTTTGTCGCGCTTCGTTTCGAGATACCGGCGATTATGAGGCGTCGGCGAAATCTGCACTGGTACCCGATCGGTGATTTTGAGACCATGACCGGCCAGACCGACGACTTTGCGCGGATTATTGGTGATCAGGCGAATAGTTGTCAAACCCAGGTCCGCCAGAATCTGTGCCCCGACGCCATAGTCGCGCAGATCAGCCTTGAAACCGAGTTCTTCATTGGCCTCGACCGTATCGCGCCCATTTTCCTGCAGGACATACGCTTTCAGCTTATTAACCAGACCAATTCCGCGCCCCTCCTGCCGCATATACACCAGTACTCCAAGGCCCTCGTGTTCCAGCGTCTGCATCGCCAGACTTAACTGATCACCGCAGTCGCAGCGTGATGACCCAAAGACATCACCGGTCAGACATTGCGAATGGACACGCACCAGGACATCCTTCTTGCCTTTCACCTCGCCCTTGACCAGCGCCAGATGATGCAGATGATCGATCTCGCTGTTGTACAAGTGCAACTTGAACTGACCCCAGCGTGTCGGCAAATCTATTTCGAGTACTTTTGACACCAGTTTCTCGGTGCGGCGGCGATACTCGATGAGATCCTTGACCGTGACGATCTTGAGGCCGAATTCTTCGGCCATCTCCATAAGGCGCGGGACGCGAGCCATGGAACCGTCATCATCCATAATCTCACACAGCACTCCGGCCGGAGCCAAACCGGCCAGACGAGCCAGATCGACCGATGATTCGGTATGTCCGGCACGGGCTAAAACGCCGCCTTTAACCGCTTCCAAAGGAAAGATATGTCCCGGACGACCCAGATCCGCCGGCTTTGCTTCCGGGTCAACCAGTACCTTAATCGTCTGGGCGCGATCAAAGGCCGAGATACCGGTGGTCGTCCCATTGGTGGCATCGACCGAGACCGTGAAACGGGTGCCGTGCAGGGCAGTATTGTCGTGCACCATGGCATCCAGCTCCAGCTCTTTCAGTCGTCCCCCGGTCATCGGGACGCAGATCAATCCGCGGCCGTATTTACTCAGGAAATTGACCGCTTCCGGCGTCACTTTCTCGGCGGCCATAATCAAATCGCCTTCGTTTTCACGATCCTCGTCATCGACGACGATAATAATCCTGCCGTCGCGAATATCCGCGACCGCCTCTTCTATGGTGTTGAACCCTTTCATATTACCTCACTCTCAATATCCCATGTCACGCAATGCGCCCAGGGAAAGACCTGAATCCGTTTTACCCGCATCCAGGTATCGAAGGATGTATTTCCCGATAATGTCAAATTCTATGTTCAACTGATCGCCGGCACGACGATCAGGCAGAGTGGTTCTGTTTTGCGTTTCCGGTATCAGATTCACCGAAAATTCATGCGCACCGACCGATGTCACTGTCAAACTAACGCCATCGAGCGCCACCGATCCCTTGTCCACAATCAGGCGTTGGTACTCACGAGGTAAATCGATCGTTAACTCCAGACTCTTGCCGATCGGCGTTATTTTTTTTATTGGCAGAACTGTGTCAATATGTCCAGCAACAATATGTCCGCCCAGTCGATCACTTGCCCGCAGGGCACGCTCGAGATTGACGACCATCCCCTGTCGGCAATTCTTAAGGGTAGTCACCCGGATCGTTTCCTGCGACGCCTCGACCGTAAATGTCTTTTCGTCAAAACGTGTGACTGTCAGGCATGGTCCCGAAACCGCAATCGATTCACCCTGGACCAGGTTTTCAAACTGGTGTTCCGGGGTAATTGTGATCTCGCGATAATTGCCCTTCGGCGTAATCTGCGAAACCGTCCCGAGTCTGTCAATGAGGCCGGTGAACATGGTCAATTCCATTCCGGATAGCCGATAAACAGACAATCAGGACCGATAAGCTTGAAGGTAGCATCTCGAAAGGAAATACTTCGAGATATTTTCGTAATCCCCAGATTTCCAATACTGGAGATACCTTCGCCGATAATTTTCGGCGCGGTAAACAGATACATTTTATCAACCAGTTTCTGTTTCAGAAACCCGGTAGCCAATTCCGAGCCTCCTTCGACGAGTATTGACGTCACACTTTCCCGGGCTGCCCGCTGCAGCAAACCCTTCAGACTCACCCGACCGTTGGTGATACCGACCGGCCAGATGGTATGGGGTATCGTTTTCATTTCCGGCACCGGCTTTTTACCGGTGGCAATGACTGTCTGACCCATTTCGGCATCGGTGAAAATATTGGCGTTTTTGGGCAGTGTCAGCGAATTGGTCACAACGATGCGCAGGGGATTATCGCCCTTGACGTGGACAACCCGCAACGAGGGGTTATCGGCTCGCACTGTTCCGCCGCCAACCGCGATGGCGTCATACAGCGCTCGCAGACGGTGGCCGAAAGCCCGTGATTTCTCGGAGGTGATCCATTTCGAATCAAGAGTACGCGTGGCAATGCGGCCATCAAGCGTCTGGGCCAGTTTCAGGGCGATAAAGGGTCTCCCCGTTTCGATAAACTTGAGATAGACTTCGTTAAGCCTGCGGGCTTCATCAGCCATAACTCCGCTGATAACATCTATACCACTTTGTTTCAAGACTCGCGCGCCCTGACCGGACACGCGGGGGTTGGAGTCTTCAATGGCAAAAATGACTCGTGAAATTCCGGCGTTGATTATTGCATCGGTACAGGGGGGAGTTCGGCCGATATGGCAGCAGGGTTCCAGGGTGACAGCCAGCATGGCCCCGCGGGCGCGGTCACCGGCTTTGCGTAAGGCCTCGACTTCGGCATGGGGCATTCCGGCCCGGCGATGATAGCCCGCAGAAATGATGCCGTCGGTATCAAAAACAACCGCCCCGACCATCGGGTTAGGCGATGTTTGTCCTTCAGCCCGGCGGGCCAGCCTGAGCGCCTTTTTCATGATCGCTTCATAACGCCGATCATCAGCCATTAAAAAATCCCCACTATATTCGGGGATTGCGAAACCAGGCACGGCGATATCATATACCGGTCGGGCTACGGCCACACAGACGCCGCCGCCCTTGCCTATCTTCTCCCATCCGGACTATACCGTCGGCTTCGGACTTTCACCGAATCAGCAGAGAATGTCGCCATTCGCCGCTCGCGGGCTTTCACCGCCGGTCGAGGATTTTCGCCTCACCCCGAAGATATGTATGTTGTCGGGAATATAGCACTCAAATAAGAAAAGTCAACAGTAATTGGAACTCACAGGCAATTCAGGCGTGCTTCATCCGGCCGATCACGAAATTCAGCGCATTTTTTAACTGCCCGAAACGAAACGGTTTCCAGAGTACGAAATCCACATGCTCGATCTTCATACGCGCCACGGTCTTTTTGTCCTGCCAGCTCGTTATGGCGATAACGCCGATCCCATAGTTGCGACGGCGGGCATGTTCAATGACTTTCCACCCATCTATACCGGGCAGGCCCAGATCAGAGATAAGAATATCATATGTGTTTTGGTCGAGATAATCAACGGCCGCCTCGCCATCGGCGACGAGCGCGGCCTGATGGTTTTCTATCGCGAGAATTTCTTCAAGAATTTCCCGAATACTGGCATCATCTTCAACAACCAGAATCGATTGTCCCTGCCACGGTTGTCCGTTCATAGCGTCTTTCCAATAAGGCCGGTTAACTCTCAGCCAAGAACCAGTTCTACGGGTTCTTCGTCCACGTGCTCTCTGCGGGTTTCGGTAACCGGTGTAGTCACGTTGTCCTGATCGAGAATTTTCTTCAGCCGATTCGCAGAACTGAGAATACGCTCATATTGGTGGCGGGCATCGTCATCGTCGTCCCGTGTTCGCTTCAGCAGTTCGACAGTCCCGATAATCGATGAAACCGGACCGGCCAGATGCGCGCGCAACGATGGTTGCCGATCGCCGTTATGGCAGCGATGAGATTTCATTTCGACCTGGATTTTTTCGACATTTTCTTCAAGTTGCCGCCGCTGCAACGCCAGCGAACAGATATCAGCTACTGTCCGGGCAAACATCAAATCCGATGTCCCGAATGAACGGCGATTCCAGTTGCGTGCTTCGCCGACTGAAATGATGCCTTGGATGCCGTCGCCATGGGCAATCGGAACCAGCAGCGCAGAGTTAATTGAGGGCATCAACGTTGCGCTTGATTCCTGCGCAGTCATCCGGGTCTGTGTATCCTGCTGGTTTATCAACATGACCTTGCGCGAATCAATTGCCATTTTGTGCCACGGCAGCATCGAAAGCGGAATCTCGCTTCGCCCCTGTTCGCCCTGAGCGATATCGCGAATGGTTTTAGCCGAACGGCTCCTGAGGGTGATGGACTTATCATCAAGAAGTGACAACCGCGCTATCGTACATTTCATTTGTGATGTCAACAGATCACAGGCGTTGTCGAATATCTGCTGCAGCGTGACGCCATCGATTAGATCCCGTTCAAACTGCTGGAGATGCAGGAAATGATCTTCCCGAATCTCAAGACTGCGATGTAACTGTTCTCGCTGCAAAACAGCGCCCAGAAGTAAAGTAAGATGTTCCAGCCGGCCCAGATGATTCCAGGTAAAATAGCCGGGGGTACTGTGGCCCAGCGTCAGGACGCCATGAACACGATTACCGGCCATAATCGGATGAACTATTTTTGAGTGCATACCGCAGGCCAGAAAGAGGCCGTCCTCGGGATCATGTTCCCCGGAGTTGTTCACGTGTGCGGTCACCTGTGGTCGTCCAGTCGAAAAAACTGTATGTACCTCGCTGCCCAGCGTTGAGCGACTGACCCCCTTTTCCAGCAAGACCCGGCCGCCGGAACCGATGGTATGACGCAGCATATTTTCTCCGGACGTATCGAGAGCGGCCACCGACAGGTATTCGGCGCCGACAATATCCTTCATGACCGTAAATAACTCCGGCAGAATCTGTTTGACCGATGAAGCTTTGGTGCACAGGGAACTGAGGCGCTGGAAAGCGGTATGCTGTTCGGTATGGTATTTTCGGCGTGTTTCAATTATCTGTACACCGGCCTGACGACCCAATTCATCCCCGATGGTGGTCAGTAAATCAAGCATATCATCATCAAGCACCATCTCCGGCGCCGCCCAGCAGAATATTACGCCGTAATTTTTGTCGTGCTGTCCCACCGGAATTATAATCGATGGTTTCCGGGGAAATACGGCAGCATCAGACATCCATCGTCCTGAGCAATTGGGGGCGACGACGGTTTCGAGTTCCCTCGTGATCTCGATATGGCGGGGTATATTCGGCAGTTCGCGTGCAAAACCGGTCAACTGGGATAATTCAAGACGGTTTTTTCGCCGTGATAACAGATAGGCCGCGCAACCATCAAATCCCAAAAAGGTCGTGAGAATATTGGTGACGGTACTGTACGATGCCGCCAGGGAGCTGTTTCCCGCGATGGCCTGGGTAATCATCTTGAGTGCGAAATACCGCCGGTTGAGCGAATGATGCTGCTTTTTCATTGGAATAAGCGATGGCATCAGGGCCGCGGCGCCAAGGATGATCATCACCAGTCCGGCCACGATAAACGCCGCTTCGATCATCACGACATATTCGGCCGTAGCGAGAACCGGCACCGAAGCCATAATTCCGGCACTCCCGGCCGCCTTCAGCCCGCCGGAGAGTACAAAAAAGAGCGTTCCCCACATGATTTTATCATAGGCAGGGTGATCTGATTTCCTGGCCGACAGGCGGATGCGAAAAACCGCGAATAATACAACCAGAAAAATCGAACAATACAGGAGATCAAAATAGACCTGCGGCATAGCCTCCTCCAGGCTCAGTTAAATCCATAGTTACTATTAGTATCGGCCAATCTGCGCAAATTTTAACCACCTTGAGACAATCCCCGTACCTGTGGGAACCGGCCCACAGGATCATTGGTTTGAAGGCCGCTCGAGATTCGCGGGGATCGTTCTAATATCATGTCAATATAGCACTTAGGTTCAGGTCTGCGGATTGGCAACAGAGTTGCATAAGATACTCCTCAGTGAATAAAAAAAGACGAGGGAGCATTATATCTCGACAAGATTCAACAAAACATAGACGATGTTGGCAACAACCGTGAGGAGGTGCCTATGTACAGGACAGTCGTCCTTTCCGTCCTGGCAGCAGTGATGATTTTTAGTATTGTCATACTGGGATGTTCTGATAAAACTTTTACGACAACAGAAACAGTTGTCTCCGACGATGCATCCCCGACCACGTATATTCCGCTGGAAGACGGCTGGCGAATCAGCTATTCGATCGTTGAACCCGGAAGTGATTTTATCGATATCGAAGTCCGCGACGCGACCAGTGTGTATGGCCACGCCGGCTATCGAATCACCCGGAGCGACCGAACCACCGGTGCGCAGGAGACTTTCTATCGCTATCAGGATGGCGATGCGGTGTTTGAAACCGGCTCGACCAGCGAAAAGGGCGTCCGAATTCTCGATGGCCCCTTTGTGACCGGCCACAGTTGGAATCGCATCGATCAGACCGTTGCCACCGATGGTGATGGCGACGGCGGCGGCGGCGGCAAGCTCGGGGCGCCCGGCCTGGAACTGGGTTCGACACCCGACGATGATTACAACACTATGAGCATTGTCGGCTATGAGGATGTTCATGCCCTCAACGGCGTCGTCTATGGCAATTGTCTGAAGGTCAAATGGCAATCCAGTCCCTCCAGCACCAATTATTTCTGGTACGCTGCCGGAATCGGACTGGTTAAATTCGAATACAATTATGATTATTTCCGCGCCCACTCCAATCATACCATCGGCGTCATGTCGAACTATCAGAAGGTTGTGTATTGATTGCAGATGGTGGCGAGTGCAGCAGTACCCGGGTCGGAGGCAGGTTCTTCCGACCCGTTTATTTTTTGCCCAGCCTCTTCCCTGTTCCCGTAATAAGCCAGTCAGCCAGCATGTTGGGGATGCGCTCGAAGTAATGATTATGCACGTTCAGCATCGGATGTATGACTCGTGACAATTCGCTCCCGGAATGGCTTCGGGGGTTAAATCGGTAGTGATCAGCCGGCACCATCTTAAAACGCTCAAAGACAACACACCTGGTCGCCCCGGCAGCCATGGCCGCCAGAAATAATGGATATGTGCCGGTCTTGTTGACAAAATACTCATCGGTGACGGCGTCCGCACCAACCAAAATCAGGTCGTTGCCATCAAGCAATCCCGGCAAGGCCGCGTCGGTTGTCAACTCAACCGGGATATTATGCGTGATCAGTTTTTCGGCAACTCCGACGCCCTCATTTTGCGGTGATGCCTGCGACACCAAAACCCCGGACAGTCTGTCACGCCGCGCCACGGCCAGCGATAGCGCTACCGAAGAATATGAGAATAACACGATGCGCCGTTTTTCAGTCCAGATTTCATCGAGGGCTTTCCCGATGGCGATTAATTCATCATTGGCGTCCTGGATTAATTCATCAAGGCGCGCCGCGAGATTATCCGGGCTGACATCCGCCAGCCGGCTCTGCAAATACAAAAAAACAGCCATCTCCGGGAAGGCTGATCGCAGACAGCCGAGAGCATCGTCCAACTCAGTCCTGTCACTATTATTTGATTCTGCCTTGAAAATGTCCAGAGTCCGGCGATACAAGACCGACGCCCCGGCAGTTTTGTCATGAAGTATGTCCTGGAGTGCGTCTTTCAGCATACCACTTTCTTGTAATTTTTGAAGTGCAGCTTGGCTACTTTGGCCAGCACGTCCGGTCCCTTTCTCTGCACCAGTTCGCGAGCCGCCTGATCGACAATATTCGAAGCCCCCAGTGGCAGATGGTGACTATGGACCTGCGAAAGCTGCTCCATGCGCCGGACGAATTCATCACGGGCGACAATCGATGCCGCCGCCACCGCCAGGTGAGACTCGCCGCGAACGATTTGATGCAGAGTTATCGCCCGCCCCTTTTCCTGCAACTGACTGAGAATAAAATGCTCTTTGCCGAATTTATCGGAGATTGCCACACCCGCCGGGTGTTCGGCCAGCAGATTTTCTATGACCCGGGCATGGCCCCAGCCCAGCAGTTTGTTGAGGTTTTTTATTCTGGCGTAAAGCTGATTGTATTTTTCCGGGCCGATAACAACAGTCGTATGAGGGCAGCATCGTTTTATCTCAGCTGCCAGCGAGGTTATTTTACCTTTTGAAATCTTTTTTGAATCCTGAACGCCAAGGTCGTGAAGGGTTGCAACGCTATCTGCATCGAGCAAGACTCCGGCGATCACCAATGGCCCGAAAAAATCACCCTTTCCGGATTCATCGACACCGATAATGGGATATCCGAATTCCTGCACTAATTTGACCGTTCGATATACTCGCCGGTGCGTGTATCGATTTTTACCTTGTCGCCCTCTTTGATAAACGGCGGAACTTTGATTTCAAGCCCGGTTTCAACTTTGGCCGCTTTGGTAATATTGGACACGGTATCGCCCTTGACCGCCGGTTCTGATTCGACGACTTCCATAATAACTGAGGCCGGCATATCGAGTGAAATCGCCCGTCCATCAAAGAAAACGACCTGGTATTCCTCATTTTCCTTGAGGAAATACTTGCCCATCCCCAGGGCCTCTTCGGTTACCACAGATTGCTCATAAGTGCTGATATCCATGAAATGATACCCGTCGGGATCATTGTACAGATACTGCATCTTTTTATGTTGGATATCGGGCTGATCAAATGATTCGCTCGACAGAAATGATTTTTCAAACACGCTTCCGGTGATAAGATGCTTCATCTTGGCTTTGGTATGAGGCCGTCCGCGACCCATCTTTGCGTGAGAAAATTCAACGATCACATAGGGTTCGCCCTCGATCAGTACACGCATGCCTTTTTTGAAATCAGACGCCGAAATCATTGGTCCTCCAGAGGGTTGTCTCAGAAAATTTCGCCAGCTAATATAACACAATACGGCGGGGGCGCTACCCTTTTTTGACCGAATGAAAATCCTCGACGACAGTATTCTCCACCTGTAACGGCAGCCTGATACGGCACACGGCGCCCTCCTCCGGATTCGGGTCAAAGGCAATTTGGCCGCCATGATGACTGATTATTTTCTGTGCCAGCGCCAATCCCAGCCCGGTGCCGGACGGCTTGGATGAGAAAAATGGTGTAAAAATATGTTCAGCAATGGACTCAGGAATCCCCGGACCATCATCGGTTACCGCGATTTCACAAAAACTGTCGTCGCTGGTTACGGTAATGGCAATCAGCCCCTCGCCACAGAGAGCCTCAACGGCATTTCCGATAACGTTGCCGATCGCTTCTTTTAAAAGCAAGGGATCACCTATCAGGCAGCCTGCCTCTTCCCGGCCAATTCCAATTATGCGTATTGAAATTTGATTTTCAGTCGTTCGGCGATACTTCTCGGCACATTCAGTCAAAAGTGATCCGATCGATACCGGCTCGTACGAGGGTGCCAGCGGCCGCGCAAAATTCAAAAACCGACTGACCAGTGATTCGGCGGTGACTGCTTCGTCGCGAATCGACACCGCCAGATCATGCAGCGAAGCCTCATCGACAGTCTTTTTTTTAAGCAACTGGCTGAAGCCGTTGATCGCCGCCATCGAATTGCGAAGCTGATGGGCCAGCCCGGCCGTCATTTCTCCCAGCGCCGCCATGCGCTGCGTCAGCGCCACTTCCGCCTGCAGTGATTTAATCTCTGTGAGATCGTTAAAAAGAATCGTCGTCCCCAGTGCCTTGTTTTCATCATTTACGATTACTGATGATTCGATCCCCAACCAGATACGTCGGTTGTCGGGACACCGAATTTCGTATTCACCACGATCATGATATTCGCCGCGCAGCAGACCGGCTTCTATCAAGAGTGAAATTTTCTCAAAATCATCCAGTGACTGCAAATAATGCCGCCCCGCGACCTGCTGAGTATCCAGTCCGAGGATGCCGCCGGCGGCGGCATTGATTCCTACGACAACTCCGCTCAGATCCACGGTGATTACACCGGTTCCGATCGACGAGAGAATGTAGCGATTGAAGCGCTCAAGGCGATCAGCACGGCTGGAGCTGGCGGCATAGAGTCGACGGAGTTCTTCCTCATTTTCTCTCAATTCTGCGACGATATTTTTGTAACTTTGAATTACCTGCCCGACCTCGTCTCCTGCAATCGACTGATCAAATTTGCCGACTGCCTCGGCGGTGTTGCGCATTTGTCTGAATGGTTGCAGAATGAAGCGTGGCAATGCAATCGTTATGGGAATTATCAACAGGATTGTCGCGATCGCAAAAACCAATGTCCGGCGCGCCGCCCCGGTGACCGACATCAACGTTGTCGAATCGATTCGGGTCACAATCAAAACTGTTCGACCCCGGGTGGGATTGAAGCGGCACACCCCGAAACGGGACAAGCCGTTGTCCGAAGAAAGAAAATGGTAAATACCCGGCATTAGATCGTATAATTCGTCATTCGTCAGTGCCCGGCCGGCCAGCGAATCCCCGATGCTTACCTGATGCAACGATACGGCCGCGATATGATCGATATCATTTCTGTCTTCGATAATTCGTCTTTGGCTGTCCGGCAGCTCAGTAGTCTCCTGTTTCCGCATATAGACCCGGGCATGGCCCATAGCCGACTGGAGATCATTATCGAGTTCGGCGGTAATCTGCTTTTTCAGGCGGTAAATCGCCAGAGATGATGAGAAATTCAACAACAGAAGCAGCAGGACAATTCCCAGCAGCCCGAACCGTATTTCGACTTCATATCTGTTAAAAAAAGTCCGCATATGGTATGAATCGACCGCAGGAGGGAATCAGTTTACTGCTGTGGCCAAGCTATCCGGTAACCGGCAGGAATGTTGAACGATAGAAATGCATAATCTGGTCACCATACATGATCACGACAATAGCCGCAATCGCCAGAAACGGTCCAAAAGGAATCAGCCGTTCTTCACGGATCTTTGCAGATATGGCCATCCAGACCAGCGAACCGATCAGACCGATAACCGCTCCGGTCATGAAGACCAGAAGGATTTTCTGCCAGCCGACAAACGCCCCCATCATAGCGGCCATTTTGATATCACCGCCACCCATAGCATCTTTCTTGAACAGCCATTCGCCCAGATAGGCCACCGCCAGCAGCGCACAGCCGCCAACAACGACACCCAAAATGGCATCGACGATCCCCGGCTGATGGGTAAAAAATGAAAAGCCGAGGCCCACGAGAATGCCCGGCAGTGTTATTTTATCCGGAATTATCTGAAATTCGAAATCAATGAAAAAGATAGCGATCAGCGCCGAAGATAAAAAGGCATGGGCGGCAAAGACAACACCGAGACCATCCTGCAGGTAAAACAACACATACATCCCGGCATTCAGCGCTTCCACAATCGGATACCGTGGCGATATCGGCTTTTTACAGCCCCGGCATCGCCCCAGCAGGATCACGTATGACAAAAGCGGGATATTGTCGTAAAAGGCGATCTTTTGGCCGCATGATGGACAGGCGGACCGGCCAAAAATGACTTTATTTTTACGGGGCAGGCGATAAATCAGGACATTCAGAAATGATCCGATTGTCAGCCCGACCAGAGAAAAGAGCGTAATGTAAACAGCATCCATCGTCATGCATACTATATCGACACGATCAACTAATCACTGAAGAATTGATTGTAATAGAGATACAAAGCCGGAATGACAATTCCCGCGGTCTCGGTACGGAGGACTCGATGACCCAGGTTCACCACCGGTATTCCCCGCTCCCTGGCCAGTTCGATCTCGGCCGGTGAGAATCCCGATTCAGGGCCGATAATAGCGATAAAACGGCGCTGCCGGTCATTGACCTGGTGGGTAAGCCTGCCGGTGTCTTCTTTGTCAGAAGGCGCAAAAAGTATTCGCGGGGTCGAATCGCCCAGTTTAATAAACTCGGCAAATTGAACCGGCATATTGATTTCCGGAAAACAACTGCGTCCGGATTGCTTGACAGCGGCCATCGCCACCCGCTTCCATCGCTCCATCTTGCGTGCAACAGACGCTTTAGAATCCAGTTTGACTTTGGATTTCTCTGTCAGCAACGGAATGAACCGCGAAACTCCTACCTCGGTTCCCTTCTCGACGACAGTCGAAAGTTTGCTGCCGGCCGATAATCCGATTGCCAGAGTA
>CAZGLR010000041.1:0-1638 GCA_964526635.1 uncultured Ignavibacteriales bacterium
CGAAAGGGACAGCAGCGCCAGGAGCTGCCCCGCTGGATCAATCGGTCCTTCGCCCGCGCCGACGCCTCTATTCAGGCGCTGGAGCGCATCTACCGCCGTGCCCTGGAGTGCGCCCTGCGGCATCGGGGCCGCATTGTCCTGGCATCGGTGCTGGCCCTCGTCCTGAGTTTTTCGCTCCGCCCGTTCATCGGCACGGAGTTGTTGCCGCCGAGCGACGAAAGCGAGGTGCGTGTCTGGGGCCGCATGGAAACCGGTACCAAGCTCGAAATCGCCAACGAAATCGCGCTCGAGCTGGAAAAGATCGTCGAGGACAACGTGCCCGAAATTCGCGCCTATTACACCGAGGTCGACGACGGCACCGTGGAAATCAATTGCTCCCTCGTCCCGGTTGGCGAGCGCTCGCGGTCCAGCGAGGAAATCGCCGACGCTCGCCGTCATGCCCTCCTCGGCATTGACATTCTTCGCAAAGTCGGCGATACGTTTGAGCTTGGTCGTTCGATTATTGACTATGGCGCCATACCGATCACAAATCTGTCACTGGTTAACCGTAAAGTATTCCCGCTGTTGCAGGAAGCCGAAAAGATTTTCACTGTCCTTGGCGATGATTATTATCTCGCCAAATGCCATTTTGAGATGGGCCGCTTCTGTCAGCAGGTGGGCAAAAACGGTGACGCTATAGAATATCTGAAAGAAGCCCTCAAAGGGTTCCGTCATGTCGGAGACCGTTCCGGTATCGATGTGATCAACGAATTTCTCGGCACGCTTTCGACCAATGCCATCGCACGCGCGCTCTCCGATCAGAACCAGTTCAAAGTTTTCGGCAATGTTGTGTCCAGCAGTGAATATAAAGATTTGAAAAGCGGCCCCATGGAAAAAATGTTTGGGGTCCTGATGAAGAAAACCGCCGCCGATCGCGGCTGTTTGATAACTGTGTCCGATGATGCCCCGCCCGAAATCTCCGTGGTGATTGGCATCGACGACGATATCGCTGAAATCCTGCTTGAAAAGTTTACCGATGCGCTTGGCGACTGTATTCATGCCGATTCGCCAACGCTTATTCTGGATTGTTCCGCCGATCCCTGCTTTGCCGATATGATTCCTGCCGATCGCGGCGGTGTTGGGTCCATGCTGTTTCTACCGCTGCTTTTGGGCAGCGATGTTCTCGGTTATATTTATATTGACCGGGCGCTTCCGGAAGACGCTGTGATTAATCCGTTTTCACAAAACGAAATTGATTTCGCCGTCGGGTTTGCCGATCTGGCGGCATTCAAGGCATCCGAACATCAGAAGAACCGTCTGATGGAAGACAACCTCCGGCTCAAAGCACAGCTTCTGGAAAAATGTGTCTTCCCGAATATCATCACCCAGTCGCGGCCGTTTATGGAGATGCTGGCCCGAGTCCGTCAAGTGGCCGATTCGACCATGCCGATTTCCATCACCGGCGAAACCGGGACCGGCAAAGACCTGCTGGCCAAAGCTATTCATTATAATTCCAATCGCCGTGACAAGCGCCTCATAACAGTCAATTGTGCGGCGTTGCCGGAATCGCTGCTTGAATCCGAGTTATTCGGCTACAAAAAGGGCGCACCTTCCCGGTAATCCTGGTTTCCGGTCAGGCGGGCAAGGCGGAAACGGGCC
>CAZGLR010000041.1:1648-16412 GCA_964526635.1 uncultured Ignavibacteriales bacterium
CGCGATAAATCAGGCCTTTTTGAAGAGGCCGACGGCGGCACGTTTTTCCTCGATGAAATCGCCGATATGCCGCTCTCGATTCAGGCCAAGCTGCTCCGGGTTCTGGAAAATCAGGAAATCACCCGCCTGGGCGATACCCGTCCGCGGCAGGTCGACGTCCGCGTTATTTCCGCGACCAACAAGGATTTGAAAGACGAGATGGAGGCCAGAAAGTTTCGCAGTGACCTCTATTATCGTCTGTGTGCCCTGAATTTCAAGATTCCCGCCCTCAGGGATCGCCGCGAAGATATACCGCTCCTGGTTGACCATTTCCTGACTGAGACCAAATGCCGTATCTCGCCGGATACCCTGAAATATTTGATTGATTATTCCTGGCCGGGCAATGTGCGGGAACTCGAAAACGAGGTCAAGAAGCTGGTCCTTCTGGCTAATAACGAGGGCCTGGTCACGCCATCGCTTTTGTCTTCGCGCATCCTCGGCGATGATTCTGTTGTGGTCGATGAGGGTCCCAGCGAATCGGCTTTTTATTCCAAAGATGGTTTCTCGTTATATGACTATCTTGCTGAATATGAGAAGCGATTCATTATTAAGGCCCTGCGCGAACAGGGCGGTGTCAAAAAACGCGCCGCCGATTCCTTGAACATTCCCGAATCGACCCTGCGCCTCAAGCTCAAGCAGTATAAGATCGATCCCAAACGGCTTGATCCGATCAATTAAAGTGAGTCAGATTCTTCAAGAATAAAAGCCTCGCTCCGGCGGGGCTTTTTTTGAATTATCAGTTTCCATTCTCTTTACTTCTGCGATCCGGTTGGATATACTGTCTTACATGACCTCATGGCGCCTGATAATCGACGGTCAACGCGACGCCGCCTACAATATGTCGGCCGACGCTGTGCTCTGGCAACAGGCGGAAAAAACTGATGGTCCGCCGGTGTTGAGGCTGTACCAGTGGCTGCGGCCATCGATTACGATCGGGTACCATCAAAAGCCCGAAACCGCATTGCGACTTGAGAAACTCGGGGAGACGCCCTTAGCGCGCCGCATTACCGGGGGGCGGGCCCTGCTCCACGACGATGGCGAAATCACCTACGCTGTTGCGGGTAATTTCACTAACTATCCTCAACTCGGAAACGATCTCTGGAAAAGCTATCTGGTTATATCTCAGGCAATTATCGAATTTTACCGATCACTTGGCTGGGTCGCCGAGATGTCATTGCGGCAGGTGAGAGAATTGTCGGTAACCGGGCCGTCGGTACAAAAAGGCTGTTTTGCCGCAATTTCGCGTCATGAACTGCTGGTCGAGGGTGAAAAGATGGCGGCTTCCTCTCAGCGGCGCAGTCGGCAGGCGCTGGTTCAGCATGGCGCGGTGCGATTTGCGCCGATGATGCCGCATCCGGCGATCGAGATACCGGATTTTGGTCTTTCAGGGACCCGTTATGAGTCTGCCACTTTTGATTATGGCCAAATGCAGCGTGATTTTGTTGGTGCGGTCGAATCGGTTTTTGATGTCAGGCTGATTTTGGAACCGTTCTCGGAAACAGAGAGACAGGCAATCGAAAGTCGTCGCGATCAGTATAAAATCAGCATGGGCCATTAATTTTGTGTTAAACAGACAGCGAGGCATGTTAGTCTTTTATGTTGAGTAAGCAACGGAAGTAATGGGAAAAAAGCGCTTGACTCTGCGCGTCAAAATGATGTATTTTCCTCATTCTGGGAAGCGCACTGTGCGAGTGTATCCCATCGTCCGGAAATCCGGGTGCATTTTCGGACACAGCGAGAGTATAGAAAGGTTTGGTTATCGATTTGTCTGGTAAAATCTACGAATCGCAATTTCAATTCCCTCACGCCAAATCGCCACGATTTAGCTATCCCAAAGAGGAGGGTTTGGTCATGTTCAGCCAAAGGTTTAAACCGGCAGCGCTGACACTCCTCGTCGCGATGGTCTTTCTTCTGATGGTCTCGTCGGTCTTTGCCGCGTCGACCGGACGAATCAAGGGGACTGTCACCGACGAAAAAACCGGTGAACCGGTCATCGGCGCCAGTATTTTACTCGAAGGTACATCCGCCGGCGCCAAATCTGATTTTGATGGCAACTTCCTGATTCTATCGGTCCCGCCCGGAACCTATAATCTGGTTATCACCAACGTCGGTTACCAGAAGGTGATTGTCGAATCTATTCCGGTCAATGCCGATCAGACGACTGAGCGCAATGTTCAAATGAAGGAACAGATCATCGAAACCGGACAGGTGACGATCGTTCAAGGTAAAAGGAAGGGTATTGACTTCAACCAGACCGGAACTGTTTCCATTAGAACTCAGGAACAGATTCAGTCTGCGCCGGTAGCAAGTATCGATGACCTCCTCGCCCGTGAAACCGGTATTACCAGGGATGCTGAAGGTGAACTGCATATTCGCGGCGGCCGTTCCGGTGAAACCAGCTACCTGGTCGATGGTGTCAACTTCTCCGATCCGCTCGGCGGCCGTGCTCCCGTCGATGCCGGTATCAACATTTCCTCCTCGGCTGTGCTCGAGCTTCAGGTTATCAAAGATGGGTTCGATCCGGAATACGGCGAAGCCCTTTCTGGTGTGGTGAAAATTACCTCACCGACCGGCTCATCACAGAAGACACGGACCAGCCTGCAATTCTATACCGATGATTTCGGCAGCCCCAATCTCAATACCTATAGTGAGAATTACGACCTGCTTGAATTCAACATCAGCGGACCGGATCCGTTTGTGACCAGTAAACTCCTGCCGGCGCTTGGTATTAATTATTTCGAGGGCAAAGACTTTACGTATTATCTTTACGCACGAGCCCTGAAAAGCGATACCCAGTTCCCGTACTCGCAGTTCACACCGGCCGCCAACACCAAGGATTTCTCCGGCTTTAATTTACTGGGTATCAATATCCCGGAACGCCAGCAGAATAACTACAATCTCAACTTCACCCTGGCCTATTCTCCAATTCCGAACATGTCCGCCAAACTGCTCTATAAGGGAAGCTGGCTGAGTACGACCGCCTTTAGCTGGCTGTATCGCCATACTCCTGAAACCGCACCGATTTATGATTACAATACCAGCACCCTCTCGCTGCAGCTCAACCACGTGATCAACAAATCAACCACTTACGAAATCAATCTGTCGTACTGGTCTTCATGGTACGAGCAGATGCCCGGCGACCCGAATAATCCGGGCGACGGCTTGACACCCGATAAATTCCTCTTCGCCGATCAGTATGAAACCTACAATGACATGAATGACAACTACTACTTCGATTCATATGAACCATTGATCAATACCTTCCCGGATTCGATCAGGCACGGCGCCATTTACATCCCCAACTACAACTCCTCCGAATTTGCGATTGCCAGTGGGGTTGAAGACGCCCAGATCGGCGGCTTCTGGTTCCCGCAGTTCGATCTTAACGGCAATGGTGTCATCGATGCCTACGAGGGTGAACCATTTGCCGACCTCAACAACAATGGCGTCTGGGATGCCGGCGACGAATTGACCCACGATGTCAATGGCAACGGTGTCTTTGATGAAGAATACCGCGACGTTACCAGCCCGAGCTGGACTTCGCAGGAAGAACCATATATCGATGGTGACGAATCCCTCGGTGAACCATTCACCGACATCAACCGCAATGGTATCTTTGATCCGGGTATTGACCGCTTTGTCCTGTCGGCAGATCCCGCCACCAATCAGGATCTGAATCGAAACAACCAATACGACGGCCCCAATTCACCATGGGAGCCGGGTATTCCATACATTGACTACAACGGCAATGGTGTTTACGATGAGCGCAATGAGCGGTACGATCCGGGCGAACCATTTGTCGACGTCAATAAAAATGGTCGTCATGATCTCGGCGGTGACAACAGTACCGCTTTCCTGCTCTATGGTTTTGGTGGCAGCGGCGGTTTACCGACGGTCTGGACTCAGGAAGAGGTCGAAAAATACACGCTCAAGACTAATTTGAAGATGGCTCTTGGGCGGGCGCACGAGTTGAA
This sequence comes from uncultured Ignavibacteriales bacterium, assembly GCA_964526635.1. Lineage (GTDB taxonomy): Bacteria > Zixibacteria > MSB-5A5 > GN15 > JAAZOE01 > CAZGLR01. The sequence continues at coordinate 5,662 of CAZGLR010000041.1, forward strand.
GGCCGGCTTCGAATTCCGACATGAAGAAATCAGTGTGAAATACATTTCCGGACTGCAGAATGAAGGTAACTTCGATGGGTTCGATTTTGAAGGCCGCGGAGATAACCGTGATTTCTATTCCCGTGCGCCAAATGTCTTCGTGTTCTACTTCCGCGACAAGATCGAGTATGGTTCACTGGTGGCCTCGCTGGGGATGCGTGCTGACTTGTTCTTCCAGGATGAGCTTCAGGGTGTGTCAACCATCCTTGATCAGCTCGGTCAGGATATTGACAAGATTCGGAACAAGGTTTCGCCGCGCGTATCGATCAACTACCCGATTTCAGAACGCGCTATGATCCGGTTTAACTACGGTCATTTCTATGAACTGCCGGCCTATACACGCATGTATCGTCAGGCCAACCCGCTGGGTGTCGGCACGACTGACCTGGTTGGTAACCCGAACCTGGATTACACCAAGACAGTGAACTATACCTTTGGTGTGAACTATGCCTTCACCGACGAGTATTCGCTGAAGATTTCGGGCTATTACAAAGACTATTTCGATATTATTGCGACATCGACGTTCTTCGGAGAGAACCAGACACGAGCTCAGTTCTCTTATTATGACAACACCGACTATGCTCGTGTTCGCGGCTTTGAGCTTGAACTTGCCCGTGAGGCGGCCCGTTTTATAAATGGTACTTTGAGTTATGAATACGCCTTCGCCTACGGTAAATCATCGACCGACGCTGCCAACTACGAGCGTGAAACGGCACTTCGTCAGATTTCCATCGATGAAAACCCGCTGGCCTGGGATATTCGCCACCGTGTCGCCCTCTGGTTGCAGTTATATTTCACCGATCGTGATCAGCCCAGGCTGTTTGGCCTTACGATTCCGAATGACTGGGATATGTCGATTTACTGGCGATTCCAGACCGGATTTCCGTTTACTCCGGCCCGCAGCTTCCCCGGTATGAAACTGGATATCGGCGAAGAACCGCTTGAAAACTCGATGCGGTTGCCGTCCACGGCCTTTACCGATATCAAGTTCCACAAACGCTTCCGGGTTTCAGACTTGCAGTTTACATTCCAATTGTGGGTCAACAACCTGTTTGACAACCGGAACGTGCTCGAAGTCTACAGCGCCACCGGCCGTCCTGATACCGGCGAAAACCGTTCGGGTATCATCGGCGGCGGCACGGAACGCCAGGCGTCACCGGATAATTGGGGTCGCGGTCGTCAGCTCATTGTCGGTCTGGGCCTGCAGTTCTAACACGAGATAGGTGAATGATTTGAGATATTCGCCACTGGACATAGAGGTAATGGGAGCATGCACATGTCAGGCGTAACACACAAACACGACAGCCGATTGGCGCTGACCGCACTCGCGGTGATTTTGCTGGCGCTGATGATTCCCGGGACCGTCTTCGGCCAGGCCAAAGTCGGCACCGCCGGCGCCAAGTTTCTCGATATCGGCGTCTCGGCCCGGGCCATCGGCATGGGCGACGCCTACTCGGCCATAGCCAACGACGTTTCCGCAGTCTATTATAATCCGGCCGGTCTCACGCAGTTGTTCAGCCGTGAAGCCATGTTTACACACATTGACTATACGGCCGGCATTTCGTTCAACTTCGCCGGACTGGCCCTGCCGATTGAAGCTATCTCGGGTGTTCTCGGCTTTGGAATGTACTTCCTGAATTCAGGAGACATTCCTTTGACCACCTATGATAATCCCGATGGTACCGGTGAGCAGTTCCAGGCAAACCAATATGCCTTTTCGGTCACGTACGCCCGCAGTCTAACCGAGAATTTCTCGCTCGGTGTGACCGGGAAGTATATCGGCGAATTTTTCGACAATGAAAGCGCTCAGGGATGGGCCGCCGACGTCGGTACCATCTACGATACCGGCTATCGCGGATTCAAGATCGCTATCAGCATCGTCAACTTCGGGCCGGATCTCCAGATGGTCGAGATCCCCTACCCGGTGCCGATCAACTTCAAATTTGGCGGATCATTCAACATTGTTGATGGTCCCGATCACCTGGCCGTGTTGTCACTCGAGGGAATGCATCCATCGGATAACCTCGAACAGTACAATGCCGGCCTGGAATACTGGTTTCAGGATCGCTTCTCGCTCCGCGTCGGCAATCGCTTTAACTATGATGCCGACGGCTTTACAGCGGGTGGCGGCCTGAAATGGCCCTTCGGTGAAACCAGTGAAATTCGCATCGACTACGGTTACCAGGATATGGGCGACTTGCGGGAAATTCACCGCTTCTCGTTTACCGTGGCGTTTTAACAAATTCGGTATGTTGTGAAAGTAGTGGGAGGTAGAAGTACTATGACCACGGCTCGGAAATACATCCTTGCTGCTCCAATTATCCTGGTGGCGATAATGCTGCTGTTGGTGGCATGCGAACCCGATCGGTCCGGAACGGCCGCAACCAATCAACCGCCGGCGATCCAAATCGTCAATACTCCGCCGGATGGCACCAGTTTTACCCGAAATCCGGTGATTAACTGGTATGGTACCGATATCGATGGATTCGTCGATATTTATCGATATACCGTCATCCGCGAAAAGCACATGGTTATCGGTGATCGCATGGTGTCGGCCGAAGAATTCGCCGACAGTATCGACGCCGGGTATCAGTTCCCGGAATTCCAGAACGATTCGCTTGATACCGACACGCTCGATATTCCACCGGCCTGGGAAATCCTCGACGTTGATCTCGATAATCCGCAGAATTCAGCCACGATCAATCTCTTCGCCGATACGGAATTCCCGGTTGATTCGCTTGTTGATCAGTATTTCTTCGTTCAGGCAATCGATAATCAGGGAGCGTATTCAGACGTTGCCTATCGGCTGTACTCCCGAAGCAACAACTACCCGAATACGCGCTTCCGCCGGCTCAACAATGTCTTTATCAACGCCAAAAACGAGCAATCGCTGGCCAATGGTATCACCGTGACCTATCGTGGTTTTGACTCGGCTGACTATGGCCGCACCGAGCCACCGATTGAGTACGAATGGCGCCTCTATGGTCCGTTTGACCGCGATGCCAGCGTCATAGTCAATCAGGTTGTTGAAGATTGCCTCTATGATCCGATCGACGATGAGTTCTTCAATTGCGATACCAATGCCGTGCTTGATATCAATAATCTGCCACCGGCGATCGGGAATGTCCCGCAGCCATTGCGGCAGTCTTTTAATCCGGAAAACGGTACAGTCTGGGTTAGCGATACCCTTCAAAAGATCTACGACGTCTTTGACCAGTTGCCGTCAATTACGGAAACCGAGCAGTTCAAGTTTGTCTTCTGGGTGCGCGCTCGTGATGATGGCTTCCTGCCTGACCCGACACCATCGTTTGGGATTTTCTACGTCATTGAGGCCAAGTTTGAGCGCGATGTGATGGTGCTTGATGCTACATCGATGAGAACGACTGTCAACTGGGGCTGTCTATCCACTGATACAACCAAGACATACTTACACAATGTTATCAACACGTCGTTGAATGATATATACGGTGGACCTTTACCGGGTAGCGAAAACCGATTTGATACCACAGCTCTCCAGTTAGTAAATGGGCAATTTGCTCGTAAGTATGATTACTTCCCCGGAGCAGACCGAAAATCATGGGGTGGCTCAACCGTTGGATGGGTGAATAAACCCCCGAGGCTTCTTGATATATTATCTCACAAGGTTTTGCTGTATTTTAAGCTTGATCCCAACGCAGGTAACCTTGTAAGATGGTTTCCAAATCTCGCCAGTGATAATAACTTGAGATTCTCATACTCGGTCTTTGCACTGCAAAACGGTGCATCAGCAATGGCGATGATACGTAATGCAAGTGGAGCCCCGGATAGATCTTTGGGGTTTACTCAGGTTTTTGGAGATACCATACAATATTACTTCGGTGTTGAATCGCATACGCCTGAAAATTGGCTGGCCTATTCAATCGGAGCCGTTTCATTCCCTGTTCCGTGTCAATTCCAGGCAATATGGAATGAGGAGTTCATTGGAGCCGAAGCAATTGAAAACAGCATTGTCCCCTCTATTTCAATTGACCAAGATCTCATCGATGCCCGTTATGTTGAATTGGATAGCATTAGTTTCTTACGAGGTGCATGCGCCAACCTAACGGGAGGAGTTATCAGGCCGTATACACCTTTTGGGCTGCCTGATGTAGGCTCCTGCGTTCGGGGTCCCAATAGTATACCGCTCCAATTGTATCAATCTCGATTTGGTTCGGCCTCATCGCTGAATGGAAGAGTCGTCTCTGTCGCCAAAGATTTTGGCGAGAATAAGTCAATATGGTGTTGCTTTACGCCTATATCAATCCCGGAAGATCAGAGCATAGAATTCTTCTCTGCTTCCCTCGAGTGGCTCATGGAACGTTGGCTCAACCCGGGTAAATCCACCGATGGTATTGGGCTGGCCGGCAATTATATTCCGCTCGAACGACGCAAAGCGGCCGCTGAGGGCGCCCTGCGCCAGGTTATGATTGCCGCCGAGGAAGATCCGGAATCAACGATTCTCGAAGATCTCGGTATCGCGATCGATCCCCCGGTTCCCAGCGGCAAAGTCTTCCACGTTGATGAACTCCTCGAGGACCCGGCAGTGAAGTAAAGGAACTTTGTGAATGGCGCACTGCGCGGCAATGCGCTATCCGTATCAATACAAAAAGCCCCGGAGATCCCGGGGCTTTTTTACTGCTTCTATCCGCCTGATCTTCACTTCATGCCTGCCTACGGCCGTCCCCATGTTGAGATATATATCTGCGCCACTGAATCAGCGCGGCGTATTTCTCCAACCGAACGATACCCGCTGATGAGATTGATGTAAGCCTCTCGCAACTCAGGGTTCAACTCAATCGCCTCCCGGGAATACCGAATCGATTCCTGATACCGTCCGGTCAGCCCGAAAATGTATCCAAGCTGGTAGCTGGCCATTGCCATAAGTTCATCATCACTTGCGCCGCCGAACAAACCCGACTCCATGCCACCAAATGCAATCGACGGGGGAGAGTGCTTGATCACATCTATCACCCGCATCTGATTATCAATCGCTTCGGGATATCGCTGCAGCCAGGCGAAGTAAACGCCCTCCTGAAAGAGATAATCCGGTTTGTTGCTCAGATGCTGGCGGGCTTTTCGGCGCAATGGCTCGATATTGCCTGCACTTGCCGTATCACCGAGATTCCGAACTGTCTTCAATAAATTGATCGCAGCCATAGGATGATATGGTTCCGCCGTCAGCGCCCGCTTGAAATAAACCAGCGCCGTGTCAAGACTGCCCGCCAAACGGGCCATGACGCCAAGATTGTTGGCGGCCTCGGCCGATGATGGATTGATCAAAAGTTCCTGTTCGAATGCCTCGCGCGCGCGCAAACCATCGCCCAGCTTCAGCCGTGCGATGCCCACGTTCAGGTAAGCGTTGTCTATATAGGTTCCTGCCTTGATGATCGAATCATAGCGGGCGATAGCCTGTTTGAAATCACCCGCGCGAAGATCGGCATTGCCACGTAAAAAGAGCGCCATATTGGGATTGATAAAACTCCGTCCTGCCGGTACAACCAGGCTAATCGCCAGCATACTAACCGTTCCCAGCCCGGCCAGAACCATACGCCCAGTGAAACGGTGCTCCCGGACAAACTCCCAGCTCGCCACCAGACCGCTGCCACCGAGAACAGCCAACGGACCAATCAACGGCAGACGGAAACGCGAACTGATAAAGAAGAGGGATATCACCAAACCGTAGAAAATTATCGCCGCGTATATTCCCGCGGTCTTTCGACGCGTCTTTTGTAAGAACAACGGTACCACCGCCAGTGCCAGGATCAGCCAAATCCGTACCGGTAGTTTACCCAGCAGAGCGTTTCCGAAAACAACCTGATCAAGCGGTCGATTGTTCGATATCTCTGTCCCGGATAAAAGCAGACCGATTTTACGCAGTGTCAGCTCTGTAAATTTACCCGGGTATTCACGGATGAAGTCAAAAGCTTTTGCGTACCAGAAGTCGGACTGGTCGTTGTATTTTATCTCGCGACCGGTTTCGGTTGATGCCATGTAGTCGGTATCGGCCAATGTCCAGTCCGAACCAAACGGCGGCAATAACGCGCTGACGCCATCGGCCTGGGAATTGTTGCCGATATAGAAATTGACCCCGCCCTGATACGCCACCGGGATAAACTGCCCGGAAAAGGTGTAATTGATGACCGTAACCGGCACCAGAAGCAGCATGACGACAACAACGAATATACCTGTTGAACGCAGTCGATCGGCAGTTGTTGAATAACGAAGCCATAGATACCCAATCATCAGCGGAAGCAGGGCCAGAATTGTAGGACGTGTAAGGGCGGCCAGGGCGTAGAAGACCGATGCCGATATAATATGTATTCGCACGCTTTCTCGCGCCGGATACAGGCAGTAGATAACCGCCAGCACCAAAAGTGAAAAGAGCCCATCGAGAAGTAACTGGCTTTCAAAAAATGTTGTGACCGGATAGAGAAGATAGAGCATCCCGCCAATGAAGCCGGCCCACGGCGAAACAATCCGCTGCCCCAGGCGAAATATCAGAAATAACGAAATCAGCCCCAGAGAAAGCTGAACAATCCGCACCAGTACCAGGCTCCCCTGAAACAACCATAACAGGATAGCCAAAAAGTATGGATACAATGGCGCTCTGAAATATGGTGCATTGGCAAAAAGCTGGCCATCAGCGATCGCCATAGCCCAGTTGTAATGATATAATTCATCCGTTGATAGCAATGCCGGATTGGCAGCCTCCGGCCAAATTGAAATCAGATATCCCGCCTTGATAAACAGACCGGCCGTCAGCAGAATCCCCAAAAGAATTGTCGCCTGTCGCGTCATACCCGCCAATATACCGTTACTGCATCCCCGGCTTCAACTACTAATCTGCAAGAACCTGCAATCACCAGGATGACATGCAGCAGATTGCATCTCCTGGTCTATATCGTCCGAAAATCGCCATGACCCCAAAACCTCAGGTAACATGTTACCAAACAAGGGTTTGAGCGTTCAGGCCGTTTTGGGAATATGCAGTGCATTGCAGTCCCGCTTATTGATTTATCATCAGAATTGACCGGCACGCCACTTGCACAATACCCTTTCGGAACTATTGATTTGAGGAGGCATCATGAGTCCTGCCCGCACAAAGTTGATTCTCGCGACCCTGATTACAGCGGTTATCGTTGCCGCCACCGGCAGTTTTGCCGCGGTCGATGGCGCCGAGAATGTCCGCCGGGCCGCCGCTTCCTCAGACAGCGCAATTGAAGTCATGCTTCGTTTTGACAATGATCTTGATCGGGCCGGTCTCGACATGGCTCGTAAGCGCTTTAATCTCGATCGCCGTGGATTGTATATCGAGGCGATGAACCGCCTGAACCGTAATCGTGAAAATCTTAAAACTGATCTGCTGCCGCGCCTTAACGAACTTGCTGACCGTAATCTAATTTCCGATTTTACCTTTTATACCAGCGCACCGATTATTAAAATCACAGCCACGGCCGCTGGCATTGACGAACTCCTGACCCTCCCGAACCTCGAATTGATCACCGAAAATGTCCGTGTCAGTTTAATAGAACCGGTTGATTCGTTCAGCCCCCGCGCCGCGGCCGGCATCACTAATACCGGTCTGAATACTATCGGCGTCCGCAGTTTATGGAATCAGGGCCTGACCGGCACCGGGACGTTGATTTGTTCATTCGATACCGGTATCGAAGGAGACCATCCGGTCCTGACCAATCGCTGGCGCGGAAATTTCACCTCCACCTGGCAGGAAGCCTGGTTTGCTCCCCACGGCGACTCAATTCCCAACGACAATCTTGGTCATGGCACCCACGTCATGGGTATTATGCTTGGGACCGATGGCATCGATACAATCGGTGTGGCGCCGGACGCCCAGTGGATTTCAGCGGCTGTTATCGATCAGGGCGCCAGCTTCTCCACGACTATTGCCGATATTCTTGCCGCGTTCGACTGGGCGCTGAATCCCGACGGCAATCTCGCTACCACCCATGATGTTCCTGATGTCATTTGTAACAGCTGGGGTATCCCCAAAGGTCTTTTTGGAGCTTGCGATAACACGTTCTGGTCCGCCATTGATAATGTCGAAGCCGCCGGTATCGTGACTGTCTTTGCCGCCGGCAACGAGGGCCCCGATGCAAGTACGATCCGTAATCCCGCTGACCGCGCCACTTCCCCTACCAATTCACTGGCGGTCGGCGCAATCGATCCGATCACGCTGGAGATTGGTAGTTTCTCCAGCCGCGGCCCGGGCGGATGCAATGGCACCGCTATCAAACCGGAACTGGTTGCACCGGGCGTCAATATATATTCTGCCCATAAAGACGGCAGCTACAAGACTATGTCCGGTACCTCGATGGCGACGCCGTTTGTCGCCGGGATCATCGCCCTGATGCGCCAGTACAATCCCGATGCGACAGTTGAAGAAATAAAAAGCGCCCTGATGGCCTCCACAACCGATCTCGGTCTGGTCGGTGAAGATAATACCTATGGCCACGGCTTGCTCGATGCCTCGCAGATTCTTGAAAATCTCGCCAGCCCGCCGGTATCCTCGGCGCAGGTTCTTTCATATCAATTTTCGGGCGGGGGAGACGCTTTTGCCGATCCCGGCGAAACCGCTGAGTTGTCACTGGTCCTGACCGATCCGCTGGGTGAAATCGATTCTGTCAAAGCCTGGCTCGGGACAACCTCGAATATTGTCACAATTGCTCCGGATACTCTCTCGTTCAATTTCTATCCCGATGGCAGCCAGGGCACAAGCACTGGTAAGTTCTCTCTTGTTGTCGATTCCGAAGCAATCTCCGGCTCCGGCATCCAGTTGATCCTGATTTACCGCAAACACATCGGTGGCCCACCAGATTCGACCATCTTCAATGTGACGGTCGGTCATGCTCTGCCGGGCACGATCGAAACAATTGCCTCCGGCGGACTTGACTTTACTGTTTCGGAATTCGGGCAGTTCGGATTCGGATCAAACTCGATTTACCAGGCCGGCGGCAGCGGTTTCAGGTTCAATGGCAGCGATAATCTGTTGTACGAGGGTGGCCTGATTATCGGTACCAGCTCGCAGTTAATCTCCGATGCCATGCGTGACCACAACGGCCGCTTCAAAGCTTCTGAATTCAGACCGGCCGGAAAGGACCCGCAGTACCGTCAGGCCGGAATTGCCGAATCATTTGTCACCGGCTACGACGATGACAACTCGCCGATTCCGATCCCGGTTCAGGTGACTCAGTCGGTTTCTTACACCGGCAATGATTTCGTGATTGTTGACTTTGAAGTTACCAACCCGATGACTCTGCGGATACCGAAACTTTCTCATGGGGTATTCTTTGACTTCGATCTTGCCTCCGCCGGTGATTACATCGGTCATGACTCGATTTTGGGCATGACGTATCAATATTCGCCGGAAAACAACAAGTACGTTGGCCTTATCGGGCTCTCCGCCGGTTCCTTTGCCCATAGCGCCACGACTAATGATGTCTCCGCCAAGCGCGGCTTCACTAAATCCGAAAAATACCTCATGATCTCCGGCGAGGGTGTTTCAATCGAATCCGGTGCGACGGCGGCCGACTGGCAGATCGCTGTCGGATCGTCCAGTTTTGATGTCGAGGCTCTCGGGCGCCGGATGTTCGCGATTGCTCTGGTAGCCGCCTCAACTCTCGATGAACTTCGCAGCAATGCCTTTGCCGCACTGGATGCCTACGACGGCTTCCTCGATGCCGATGATCATGATTTCGCTTTGCCCACCGAAATCGAACTGCAGCAGAATTACCCGAATCCATTTAACCCGACAACTACCATTCGCTATCAGCTCGGTTCGGCTCAGGATGTCAAAATGCATGTCTATAATATCACCGGGCAGAGGGTCCGCACGCTGGTTGACGACCATAAACTGGCCGGCGATCATACGGTTATCTGGGACGGTCATGACGATCAGGGTACCCCGGTGGCCTCCGGTGTCTATTTTTATCGACTGGCGACTGACCATGGTGTCGTGAGTCGCAAAATGGTCCTTTTGAAATAGTGAAACAGGTATTATATTCATGCCAAGACAGGATAGCACATACATGCATGGAATCAAAGAGGCGGGTAGTATGATGAAATCTCGCGCGATTGTAATCGGTTTAGCCTTTATTTTGACTATCGCACTAACCCCGTCAGCAGCGGCGGTGATGCCGACCGACGAGGTTATTGAAAAGCTCAAGGCCGATGGCCGCTTTGACGCCTTCATGGAGCGCATGCACCAGCAGCATCTCGATATGATATCGCATCCCGAGTTCAAAAACTATGGGCACTCGCTGTCGGCTTCGGTAAAGGCAGTTGATACTCACAATGTCATTGTCATCCTCATTGACTGGGCCGATAAGCAGGCGCAGGATGGCTATGTCAATACCAATGCCCAGGACTTCGATTCCCTGCTTTTTTCCGAGGGGAAAAATCCGACCGGTTCCATGCGCGAGTTCTACAAAGAAAACTCCTATGGCCAGTATATCATGAAAGGCACAGTTGTCGGCTGGTACCGTGCGGACGGAAACTACTTCAATTACAACAATCAAAACGATCCCGGCGAATTCGGCGATCTGGGGACCTCAAATCTCATTCGCCAGGCTTGCCAGATGGCTGATCCCAATGTTGATTTTACCCAATTCGACAATGATAACGACGGCGCCATTGATGGTATCATCGTAGTTCACGCCGGAACCGGATATGAAGAGACT
>CAZGLR010000041.1:16422-25524 GCA_964526635.1 uncultured Ignavibacteriales bacterium
TCCGTTTGCCGTCGTCAACCTGGTGGCAGGTGCCTCACTGGCAACGAGCTGGAGATCCATTCTCACTCCGGAGGGGTTTCACCGACTTTGTATCTCGATGGCGTTCGGGCCGAGCGCTATACTATTCAACCGGAAGAATCCCCAAGTCTCGGCGGCCGGATGAACGCTATCGGTGTGTTTTGTCATGAATGGGGTCATGTCCTTGGCCAGATCGACTTCTATGATACCGACTATTCCAGTAATGGCGTCGGGACCTGGTGCCTGATGGGTGCCGGCAACTACAACAACAATTCCCAAAGTCCGGCCCATTTTTCGGCCCTCTCTAAAGCTGAAAATGGCTGGATGACACTGATCAATGTCGATTCCACTATGACTCTGACCAATGTTGAAATCCCGGCAATACAATTCAATCCGGTGGCCTACCGCCTCGACAAAGGCGGCCGTTACAGCAATGAATACTTCATTGTTGAAAATCGGGCCAACCTCGGTTTCGATACCGGACTGCCCGGTCATGGGCTTATGATCTATCATGTCGATGAAGACCTCCATACCAATACCAACGACTGGCATCCGCGGCTCTTTATCGAGCAGGCCGATGGCGAATTTGACCTGCAATACCGCCGCCCCGCCGACGCCGGTGACGTTTTCCCGGGCGCTACCAACAATCGTAATTTCCATGACAAGACTGTCCCGAGTTCTCGCTATTATCAGATTACTGTTGCCTCGGAAGTCGCGGTGTTGAATATATCGGATGCCGACTCGGTGATGTATGCCGACTTCGAGATTAACTTTACCAAACCATGGATCACCGGCACCGGCGTCAATTTCAGCGATGATGCCTTCGGCGATGGCGACGGTATCCTTGAAGCCGGAGAACGAATCCAGGTTTCGATTGCATTGCTCAACGAATGGGCCGATGCCGAAGATGTAACTGCAACGATGACCAGCGATGATCTTACGCTCGAAATCAATGAAGAAGAAGCGACCTTTGGGACTATCGAACAAAACGACATGGTCTTTAATACCTCGTCACCGTTTGAGTTTACCATCCCGGATCCGATTACACCGGTCATTGACTCGTTCTTCTTTGAGATTACCGCCAACGACGGCTCCTATTCATCGACCTACGCCGTCGAAACCGATATCGGCAAAGCCAGTATCCTCATTGTCGATGGTGAGCAATTGCCGACCGATACACTCGAAAAGCTCATGGTCCGCCCGATGTACGAGAAACGGATGCCGACCGATGTTGTTCGCAGGTCCAACGGAAACATCGGGATATCGACATTGTTGCAGTATGATGTCGTCATCTGGTTTGGCGGCACCAATGGCTACCAGCTTCTTAATGTCGATGACATGTTCGATATGGAGGATTATCTTGATGACGGCGGTAATTTGTTTATCACCGGCCAGGGTATTGCTGAGCGGATGAAAGCCCTTCGCAACAGTCTGCTGAGTAACTATTTCCAGGTCGAATATCGCGATACGACATTTACGACCCACATCCCGATCTTGTATTCAATGGAAGGTCCGATTTCCTCCGGGCTTGGTAAAATAGCCTTTAGTGCCGGTGGCGCCGATGTTGCCAACCAAACTGTCTGGAATCATCTTTTCGTCAAACCGGCTGGGATTGCCGAATGGCGTTATCATGATATCGGCCAGGGTGAAGACTACGCTGTGATTTCCCATGCTGCTGAGGGCTATAAAACAGTCTTTATGACTTTCGGTTTCGAGTCAATCATCGATGATTTCTCCAGTGGTTATACCAATCGTGACGATATCATGAACAATATCCTCGATTTCTTCGGGCAGCTCCCGACGGCCAGCGATGATGAGAACACTATCCGTGTTCTACCGACCCGGATCTCGCTCAAGCAAAACTATCCGAATCCGTTCAATCCGACCACGCTGATATCCTACACCATCACCGGCGGCAACGAATCACGCATGGTGCAAACCCGGTTGGAAGTCTTCAATGTCCTCGGCCAGAAGATCACCACCCTGGTCGATAAAGCCAAAGCGCCGGGAACTTATACGGTACAATGGGATGGTCGTGATGAGGCTGGCTCAACAGTCGCTTCCGGCATCTATTTCTATCGCCTGAGCCGGGGAGACCAGACGGAAAGCAAAAAGATGATGCTGCTCAAATAAATAGTTCCCAGGAGCATCTGTGAAAACCCGCCGTTCCAAACGGCGGGTTTTTTTATCTGACAAATCCCTCGCTCCTTCATAGTTGACACCCACTTAGGCCGATTGTATATTTCCTCCCTTCACAGAGGAAACAATGCTGAACCAGAACCAGTTTATCATCGGGCAGTTCCGACCCGGTCGCAGCCTTATACATACACTTGATCCGCGCACTAAGGTGTTGATGGTGGCTGCCATTATGATTGCAGCTATTCTCAAACTTTCGCTGTTTTTTTACCTCATTCTTATTGCGATGCTGTTTGCCCTGTTGCTCGGCAGCGGTTTGTCGATGTCGATGCTGCTGCGCAATCTCCGTCCGATTATTTATTTTGTGCTTTTCACGGCTGTTTTTCATTTCATTTTCTCCGGGCGTTCCGATCCTCATACGGTCTTCGAACTCGGCCCGCTGCGACTTACCGAAACCGCTGTGTCGCTGGCCGCGACCTATTCGGCCCGAATTGTTCTGTTCGTGCTGGCAACGTTTATGATCACGCTGACGACCAGCCCACTCTCGATTGCCGAGGCCCTGATCGCCCTGCTGAAGCCGCTCTGGTATCTCAAAGTCCCGGTTTATGATATCGGCATGATCCTCTTTATCGCACTTCGTTTTATCCCGGTCCTGGCCGGTGAAATCGAGATGATTCGCAAAGCCCAGATGATCAGAGGTGTTGATTTCTCCGGAGGAATGATCACCCGGGTCAGGCGCGCAGTGGCCCTGGTACTGCCGGTGTTTTTTTCGGCCTTTCGCCGCGCCGAAGACCTTTCGGTCGCTATCGAAACCCGCGGGTATCGCAGTGGTCACCCCAGAACCTCCCTGTATCCGCTTCGCTTTCAGAGAACTGATTATGTGTTTCTGGTTCTGACAATCGTATCACTTGGTTTCTACATAGTGGGGACGATTGCACCATGACGGCAACACGGAATATAAAACTAACGATAGAATACAATGGCCGCGCTTTCGCCGGATGGCAGGTACAACCCGGACAGCGGACAGTGCAGGGCGAAATCGAAAACGCTGCCTCGAAATTTACCGGAGAAAAGATATCCCTTCTCGGGGCCGGACGTACCGACGCCGGTGTCCATGCCCGCGGCCAGGCAGCCAATTTCCGGACAAGCTGCCGACGGCCGCTGCATAAATTCCAGCCGGGCTTGAATTTCTACCTGCCCGGGCAGGTACGAATCGTGGCAGTTAAGGAAGTGCCGTTATCATTCCATGCCCGTTTCGATGCCGCCTATCGTACGTATCGGTATTGCCTGAACTGTCAAACAAATGCGCTCGATGCCGGCCGCGTCTGGACAATCACGCACCCTCTCAATATTTCCGCCCTTGACTGGGCGGCCGAATTTGTCACCGGGCTCCATGATTTTTCGGCTTTTTGCCGTGTTTCTTCACAAAAGGATGACAATCGGTGCCTTGTCTATAAATCACACTGGACTTATGCGCCGGATTTTTACATCTATGAGATAACAGCAAACAGATTTTTGCATACGATGATCCGCTCGCTGGTTGCATTGATGATTAATCTGGCCGGTGGACAGACAACTAAAACTGAATTTAAAAAGATATTTGCCGCCCGTGATCATACGCGCCTGAAGATGGTGGCGCCTCCCGATGGTCTCTATCTGACCACGGTCGGCTACTAAAGGAGTAGAAGCTATGAAGTTTTTTATCGATACTGCCAACCTCGATCAGATTCGAGAAGCGATGGCGATGGGCGTCCTCGACGGCGTCACGACCAACCCCAGCCTGCTGTCCAAAGAACCCGGCACCCCAACCGAAATGTACCAGGCAATCTGTAAAATCGTTCCGGGCCCGGTATCGGCTGAAGTCGTTGCCGTTGAAACCGACGCTATGGTTAAAGAAGGTCGTGAACTGGCCAAAATTGCAGATAATATCGTCGTCAAGATTCCGACAATTCTGCCCGGTCTGGCGGCTATCAAAGCCCTGACCGCCGAGGGTATCAAAACCAATGCGACGTTGATATTCAACCCGATGCAGGCCCTGCTGGTGGCCAAGGCCGGCGCATCCTATGCGTCACCATTTGTCGGCCGCCTCGATGATATCTCACATGACGGCATGGACCTGATCCAGCAGGCGGTTGAGATTTACGCCAATTATGATTTTGAAACCGAAGTCCTGGTTGCCTCGACCCGCACAACAACGCATGTGATACAGGCCGCACTCATGGGCGCTCATGTGTGTACGATGCCGTTCAAGGTTATTTCGCAGTTAATCAAACACCCGCTGACCGACATCGGGCTGGAACAATTTCTGGAAGACTACAAGAAAGTGAAGCAGGGCTAAATGATACCACGATATACATTGCCCGAGATGGGCGCTATCTGGGACGAAGAAAACAAGTTCAGGACCTGGCTTCAGGTCGAAGTCGCGGTAGCCAAAGCCCAGGCCTCGCTGGGTATCATCCCGGCCAAAGCGGCCAAAACCATCGCGGCTAAAGCCGATTTCAATCTCGGTCGTATCAATGAAATCGAGGCCGAAGTTGATCATGATGTCATCGCTTTCCTGACCAGCGTTGGTGAATTTATCGGGCCGGACGCCAGCTATCTGCACTATGGCATGACCTCAAATGATGTCCTCGACACTGCCCAGGCCCTGCGAATGAAACAGGCGGCGGAGCTGATCGACAAAAAAATCATCAAAGTCCTGGCGCGGCTCAAACGACTTGCCTTGAAATACGAGAAAACACCGGTGATGGGCCGCACCCATGGTGTCCTGGCTGAACCGACCAGTCTCGGCCTTAAATTCGCCATGTGGTACACCGAAATGAAGCGGGGGAGAGTCCGCTTCAGCGCCGCCACCCGGGAAGTTGCCACCGGCAAAATATCCGGAGCGGTCGGCAATTTCGCCAATATGGATCCGGCCATCGAAAAGAAAGTCTGCCGCGAATTGAAGATTCAGGCTGCCGAAGTCTCCACGCAAATTGTCCAGCGTGATCGCCACGCCGCCTTTCTCACCTCGATGGCACTGATCGCGTCCTCGATGGAAAAGATTGCCAATGAAGTCCGCAATCAACAGCGGAGTGAAGTCGGGGAGATGCAGGAAGGGTTTTCCAAAAAGCAAAAAGGTTCTTCGGCCATGCCGCACAAGAAAAACCCCATAACCTGCGAACGTATCGCCGGAATGGCGCGGGTCATGCGAGGTAATGCGCTGGCGGCCATGGAAAATATCGCTCTCTGGCATGAACGCGATATTACTCATTCCTCGGTCGAGCGAGTCATTATCCCGGATAGCTGCATCCTGCTCGATTATCTGCTGCACAAGCTGATCGGTGTTCTTGAAAACCTGGTCATCAATCCGAAGCGAATGATGGAGAACATCTATTTCTGCGGCGGTATCGCTTTCTCCCAGCGCCTTCTTCTGAAACTGGCCGCTCCGGCCGGCAGCCGGGAAACGGCTTACCGCATTGTTCAGGAAAACGCCATGAAAGCCCATCAGGGCCAGGGTGGTTTCAGGGATTTGATCAAGGCCGATCCACAGATAACTGCCTTGCTCTCAGACAGTGAAATCGACGAATGTTTCACGCTTGAGTATTATCTGAAAAATGTCCCCAAAATCTTCAAGCGGGTGTTTGGATGAGAATAACCCGGGAAGGATATCCGGTAATAGTTACTCTGGGGGGATCTGGGCTGCTTCTGATCGCCCTCTATTTTATTTTTGACTGGTATACTCTCCTTATTGTAGGGGCAGTCCTGACTTTGATCGGTGCCTTTGCCGTCTTTTTCTTCCGGCATCCGCATCGCGATATCCCTGACGACGACTATATCCTCGTCTCACCGGCCGATGGCACTGTCGTTCGGATTCATGATCTCGATGATGACTATGTCGGCCCGGCCCACCGGGTCGATATATTCCTTTCGCTGTTCGACGTTCATATCAATCGTATTCCGGCCGACGGCACCATCACGCGCATCGACTATCAGCCGGGCAAGTACGCGGCCGCCTTCAAAGACAAGGCCTCGGAGACCAACGAACGCAATACTGTCAGTATCATCACACCGCTCGGCCGTCTTAAAGTTACTCAGATCGCCGGCTTGATTGCCCGCCGGATAGTATGCCGTCTCCATGAGGCCGATGTCGTACCGCGCGGCAAAGTCTTCGGCATGATCATGTTCGGCTCCCGTACCGAATTAACCTTTCCCGAGTCTTTCGATATTCGGGTGCATCTTGGCCAGCATGTGAAAGCCGGGGAGACGATTATCGGGAGGAGTACCGCCGATGCGTAATTACCGTCCGATCTTTCCCAATCTGTTTACGGTCGCCAACATGTTTTGTGGTTTTCTGGCATTGATTGCCGCCTCGGATGGCGAATACCAGAATGCTGCCTGGCTTATCATTCTGGCCGGGTTTCTCGATGCGCTCGATGGCAAAGTCGCCCGCCTCGCCGGAGGTGCCACCGATATCGGCAAGGAACTCGATTCATTGGCCGATGTCATCTCATTCGGCGTAGCGCCCGCCTTTTTGATCTACTCGATCAATCTCAATGCTTTCGGACGCTGGGGATGGATTGTTGGCTTGATATATATTGTGGCATCAGCCTACCGGCTGGCCCGTTTTAACCTGCTGGCCGCTTCTGATGAAAAGAAAGACTTCCTCGGCCTCCCGGCGCCTGTAGCCGCCGTAACCCTGGCCGCCTATATTCTCATGAGTATTGAAATATGGGGTGAAGTCCGCTTCGGCGAATATGTCATCACCATGATCATACTCTTTTCCGCACTTATGGTCTCACAAATCGAGTATTATGCGCTTCCCGAAAGTTTTAATACTCGCGCGAACCGGTTGAAATTGCTATATATTGTACTGCTGGCGCTGGCAATGATGTATAAGCCGAAGCTGTTGATATTTCCGTTCTTCGCCGTGTACATCATCTATGGCCTGATTCATGAGGCGGTCAGAATTATTCGGCAGACAGCATCAACGAATCGCCGCAATAATAATTCAAAAAACGGCGAACAGATACAGAGGGACTGATGAAAAAGGCAATTGTCTATATACGGCTTAAAGAGGGTGTCCTCGATCCCCAGGGCAAGACTATCGCCCAGGCTATGGAGAACATGGGCTACGACGAGTTTGAATCGGTGCGCAGTGGCCGTTTCTTTGAACTCGAATGCAAAGACGCCCCTGATTTGCAGGCGCGAATCGATGATGTCTCCCGCAAGCTGTTGTCGAACCCGGTCATTGAATCCTATACCGTGGAAATAGTCTCATGAAATTCGGTATTGTAACATTTCCCGGGTCCAATTGCGACTATGATGCCTATGCCGCGACCAAACATGTTCTCGGCCAGGAGGCGACATTCCTGTGGCATAAATCATCTTCGCTGGAAGGCAGCGACGTGATTATTCTCCCCGGCGGCTTCTCCTATGGCGACTATCTGCGCCCCGGCGCGATTGCCCGTTTCTCGCCCATTATGGCATCTGTTGTTGACTTTGCTCAAAACGGCGGCCTGGTTATTGGCATTTGCAATGGCTTCCAGGTGTTGCTTGAAGCCGGTTTGTTACCGGGAGCTTTGATTCGTAACAGTCATCTGCGCTTTGCCTGTAAGTTCGTTTATCTCAAGACCATCAGTACGGCTACACCCTATACCACCCATTGTCCGACTGACCGTGGATTGAAAATCCCGATTGCGCATGGCGACGGCAACTACTACAGCTTTCAGGGTGACCTTGAAGAACTCGAAAAGAACAACCAGATCGTGTTTAAATACTGTGGTCCCGACGGCACCGAGGCAGTCGAATTTAACCCCAATGGTTCCCTGGCCAACATCGCCGGTATCTGCAACCGGCAGGGGAATGTCATGGGGATGATGCCGCACCCCGAGCGGGCTGTCGAGAAATTACTGGGTAGTGACGATGGGCTGTGCCTGTTTCATTCCCTGATGGCCCATTTCGAAACAACCACGGCACGGGCAATGTAAGTAAAGACAGGAGAGATACGTGAAACGGCGTGAAGTCATTTTTATCGTAACCGCTTTGATTCTCGGCGCAGTTATCGGCGGTCTTGTCGGTGATATCATTGGAACCTATCTGCCTCCCGGCGCGGCCAAAACGCTTTTTTCCAAATCCCTCGAAATCGGTTTAGATACAACCCGCATTGACTTTTACGCAATTTCCTTTACCTTTGGACTCATGGTTAAAATAAACTTTGTGTCCGTTTTAACCGTAATACTGGTGATAGTATATTTTCGCTGGTGGTATCTGTAAGATTGATTCACCGGAGGTGATTCTATGTTTGGCGGTGCTCTGGGACCAACGGAACTCATTATTATATTTTTGGTCGTGCTCCTGCTCTTTGGCGCAAAACGAATTCCCGATATCGCCACCGGCATAGGCCGCGGTATTCGCGATTTCAAAAAGGCGATGAAGGACACCAAAAATGAAATCATGACAGAAGACATCGAGTCGGACAAAAAAAACGGGAAGAAGGATGATTAGGTTTACCGAAGAGGATGCCAACAAGGTTGGCCGTATTCTCGGCGCGGATAAGTTCACCAACCATGGGGACCATTACCGCATTCGCCTTGAAAACCGTGAGGAAAAACGGCTCCTGACGCTCGAGATTTATCCCGAAATCCTGCTGGGTAACAAAAATGGTATGCTGGTCGTCGTGTACACTTCAAGCGCTCATCTGCAACTCCACAATTGCAGCGGCTATGTCTGCTCGGAAGAACTCGGCGAAGTTACCTTTGTCGCCGAAACCGACGGCACCCTGTCGGGTATCGTCGTGGAGCAGGGTGCCGGTTGCTCCCTCTATGCCGGTCTCGACCGCAGTCTGATCTCATCCGACTTTACTCAGCTCGGAGTCGAAGTGATGCTCTCGGGTGTCGCCCTGTCGCTGGCTGAAGAAATTATCGATGCCGAAAAAGAAAAAAAGGACGAGCAATAAGCTCGTCCTTT
>CAZGLR010000042.1:0-24943 GCA_964526635.1 uncultured Ignavibacteriales bacterium
TACTGATGCGGTGAAGCTTGCAGGCGAGTGACGTGTCGAGTTCCAGAAGTTGCGCATTAAATTTCCGGAGAAGATCAAGATCGATGATACCGGCATCATTCCGCCGTCCGATGACCCCGGCAAAGTCAAGATCCAGCGTGGTCCGAACATCGCGCCCTTGCCGATTAACGACCCGATGCCGTCGACCCTCGAGGGTGAAGTCCTGCTCAAGACCGGCGATAATATCACGACTGATCACATCATGCCGGCCGGGGCCAGGATTCTCCCCTTGCGGTCAAATATCCCCAAAATCGCCGAATTCGTGTATCATTATGTCGATCCCGATTTCGTGACCCGGGCCAGGGAAAAAAGCGGCGGTTTCATTGTCGGCGGTGATAACTACGGTCAGGGATCATCGCGCGAACATGCCGCACTGGCGCCGATGTATCTGGGGCTCAAAATGGTCCTGACGAAATCGTTTGCCAGAATTCATCTGGCCAACTTGATCAACTTTGGCATCCTCCCCCTGACCTTTGCCGATCCGGCCGATTATGATAAAATCGATCAGGGCGATCGTCTGCAACTGCCGATGGTCCGCGATATTATCTCGACCGGGGCTGATCTCAATGTCAAGAATCTGACCAAGGGCATCGATATCCCGGTGACCTACAGTCTGACGCCGCGGCAGGCCCAGATAGTCCGGGCCGGCGGTTTGCTCAATTACACCCGGGGAGGAGGTAAATGAGCACGGAGCACTCCGACCTGAAGCGCACGCCATATACTGATTTTCACATCGCGAACGGGGCCAAAATGGTTCCGTTCGCCGGTTTTTACATGCCGGTGCAGTATCGCGGCATCATCGAAGAACATCGCGCCGTCCGCAACAACGTCGGTTTGTTCGACCTGTCGCATATGGGCGAGTTCGCGGTGTCCGGCCCGGCGGCCCTGGATTTCCTCCAGAAAACAACAACCAATGATGTTTCCGCGCTTGAAAAAAATCAGATTCACTACAATTGCATGATCAAACCGGATGGCGGGATTGTCGATGATCTGCTGGTTTACAATTTGAGTGACCATTACATGCTGGTGGTCAATGCCGCCAACATCGACAAAGACTTCGCCTGGCTTGAATCGCATCTGATCGACGGCGCCACCCTGGTCAATCGCAGTGACGAATTTTCACTTCTGGCGATTCAGGGACCCAATGCCCAGAAACTGCTGCAGACGCTGACCGATTACAATCTCGATGATGTGCCGTATTACTGGTCAGCCGAAGCCGACATAGCCGGTAAACAGATTTTATTTTCACGGACCGGGTATACCGGTGAGGATGGCTTCGAGTTGTATATCCCCAATGCCGATGGTATTCATTTGTGGAATGCGATCACCGATGCCGGCAGGCAATTCGACATGGCCCTGATCGGCTTGGGCGCCCGTGATTCACTTCGGTTGGAAATGAAGATGACTCTCTATGGCAACGATATAGATGAGACAACCAACCCGCTCGAAGCCGGCCTTGGCTGGATTGTCAAACTCGATAAGGGCGATTTTATCGGATCGGATGCTATCGCCAAAGTCAAAGCGGAAAAACCCTCCCGCCGGCTGGTGGGCCTGACATTTGCGGACAAATGCATACCGCGTCAGGGATACAAAGTATTTTCCGGCGATACCGAAGTTGGTGTGGTAACCTCCGGAGCGATGTCGCCGTCGCTTGAAATCCCGATCGCGATGGCCTACGTCCCGCGCCGGTTATCCAGGCCGGGCAGCAATGTCGAGGTTGAGATTCGTGGACGCCGTTTTATGGCCGAGATCATAAAGCCGCCGTTCTATAAAAAGGCACGCTGATTTAACGCATGATTGAATTGTTTGTTCTTCCGGCCGGTATACCCGAAAATCTGGATCGGGACCGGCCGATTGTCGTTATAGATATTTTCCGGGCGTCGACGACGATCTATGCCGCTCTGGCGGCGGGTGCCGCCGAAATTCATTTCGCCGGATCTCAAGACGAAGCCGCTCGCCTGAAGGCGTCGCTGGGGGATCGTGCTGTTCTGGCCGGTGAACGGGGCGGGCATCGTATCGACGGTTACGACCTGGGTAATTCGCCGCTGGCGATTACCCCGGAGGCCGTGTCCGGTCGACCGGTGATAATGAATTCGACCAACGGAACCAAACTGTTGCGCCGTTTTGCCGAGTTCGACCATGTTGTTGTTGGTTCGGTCGTGGCAGCCTCGGCCGTCGCCAGACATCTGAGGTACTACGATGCCGATCCGATCTTCGCCGCTGCGGCTACTGAAGGACGATTCTCAGCGGAGGATACACTGGCCGCCGGTTTAATCATCAGCCGGCTGGATCGACCGCAGGAGGAGATGGATGATGCCGCCGCTGCCGCTGTCCGTCTGGTGACATTGTCCGACGGGGACTGGGTAACATGGTCCGCGCAGTCGCGCCACGGTCGCTATCTGCAGTCAATCGGTTTTGGCGAGGATTTGCCGTATTGTCTGGAGCCGGATCGATTCGATTTCGTAGGAATAAAAAACAATGGGCGAATTGTCCGCCGTGAACTCTAAACGGTTGGGTCAGTATCGTCGTCGCGGGTATAGCTGCGTATAAGGATATAGCTGTTATGGGGAAAGTAAAGACAATCATAGTGCCGGTACTGCTGTGCCTTGTGTGTATGGGACTCTCGGCCCACGCCCGGGCCGATCTGATCAACCTCGAGATAACTGTTCGGGAACGGGTAATCGATAACGATACCACCTACAGCCTTATTGAGAAACGGCAGCTACAGATCCGCGAGGGAATCAAGACCACCGCCTTCATGGTCAACTTTACGCTTGATATCACCGCCGTCTACAACGATACCGGGTTTTTTGAATGTAATTTTTCCCTCTTCACACTGGGACCGCAAACGCAGACGTTTTTCAAAAAATTCAGAAGTAATCCCGGCGGTGTCTATTTTCTGGAAAATGTCAAGGGAAAGAAAAACACTGTCTATCGTATTGGAATCTCGCCGTTGTCGGTCGAACAGACCGCATCGGCCTCAGTCTGCCGTTTTGATTATCGCGAAGATGGTATTTGGGAATTTGATCCAGCGGCCCATTTCGAGCTGTATTTCGTCCCCAAGTCGCTCGGTGATGCCCGCTGGAATCTCATCCGCGAGTTTATAGAAAAAAATTACCGGAATTTCAAAGACGCTTTCCAGATCGATTTCCCCGGGAAAATAAATTACTTTCTGGCGCCATGCAATCTGCCGGAAGTAAACTGGGATCCACGGATGGGATATGCCATCGACCCGCCGCGCTCCAACTGCTTTGTCATCTACAGCCATGATGTTAACACGGTCGATCCGATTCCGGCTCAGTTAGTTCGAATTTATCGCTACCTGGGCTATGCTCCGCCAATGCTGGCCGAAGGGATGGCCGCCTATTTTGACTTTCCCCATTTCTATGCCCGAAAGCTGCAGGAAACCGCAGAACTGCCGGATCTTGATGCGATGGTCAAATCGGTCGACTACTATGATTTGCCGGACTTGAATAACATCACTGCGGCCTCTTCCTTCGTTAAATACCTGCTTGACATCTATGGCTACGCCCGCTTTGCAGACCTTTATGGCCGTGCCACTGATGTGAGCCTGCCCGATGATGTCTTCGCTGTGTATGAAAAATCGCTGGATGAACTTGAGACCGAATGGCGCGATATGCTCGACACGATCTCGTTTTCGTTCGAACTCGTGCAGTATTACTATGATCGGGACAGGTATATCTACCGCTGGAGCAGCATGGAAATGTTTTTGACTACCATGCATGAAAAGGCGGATTCCTATAGCGATTCGACCTTCGTGTTCTATGAGGATGGCTGGAACCGATACATGCGCGGCGAGTACCAGACTGCCCGTGAGCGCTTTGAGACTGTCCTTGGTCTGGAGCCCAGCAAGCCGCTTCATCTGGTTATTTTCGGTAATTTGCTGTTAATCGATGGCCGTTATGATTCGGCGAGAACAATGTATCATCGGATGCTGGCTATCGACAGCACCGCTCTGGCCGGTTTATACAAACTGGGAGAGAGCTATTACTGGCAGGATAACACCGACAGCGCAATGTACTATCTTCGGCAGAATCTGTCGGAGGATCAATCTCAACTGACCCGCTCGTCGTCGGCCCTGCTTTTGGGCGAGTTTGCCCTCAGGCAGGGGGATACGGCTGCTGCGGCCGAGTATTACACCCAGGCGCGATCGTTCATGGAACAAATTTATGCCTCCGGCCGTACCAATCCATCGTATCTGTTACGACTTGGTCAGGCTGATCTGGGGCTGGCGCTGTGCGGCGAGGAGACGTTGACTTCCGCCAGGGGATTTCTTGAATCGGCGCAGTTTTTTGAAATCTATCCGCGCCGGGTCATCTTCATTACCCGCATCCTCAGGGAATTAGGCCGCGTTGCCGACCTGATGGGTAGGCGTGATACCGCGCTGGAGTATTATCAACAGGCCCTGACGTATCCGCTCCCGCCGGCATTCGAAGAGCAGGTGCGCGAGTACATCCGGGAACCGTTTACCGGTTTTTAATTCATGCACGACCGCTAACCGCACAGGACAACCGCCATGCTCAATTTTCTCAATACTGCTGTCCTTGTCGCTGCCGCCGCCGCGATTTTTCCGTTCTTATTGCATCTTTTCTCGCGGCGCAAAGTCAAAGTCGTGCCATTTTCATCCGTCACCTTTCTCAAGGCAATGCAAAAGCGCCAGGTGCGGGCAATCAAAATCAAGCAGATTCTTCTTTTAATAGTTCGAACATTGATTATTCTGGCGATTGTCCTGGCCTTTGCCCGACCCGCAACCGAAGGCGGTTACCTCGGTTCGCATGCCTCGGTTTCGGCGGTGATCATTCTTGATAACTCGGCATCGATGGGTCAATCGGTGCGCGACGGTCGGCTGTATGATCTGGCCCAACGCAAGGCGCTCGAAATCAGCGCCCAGATGGGGCAGGATGATGAAATTGCGGTATTGGCCACCTGCGGCCGTTTTGCACCATCGGCCGGCAGCAGCGAAGGGAAAATCAACTTCGGCAGCGCCGCCACGGCGGCGGATATTATCATCGATATCCCACTGACCGACATGCGCTCCGATGCCGCCGAGATTTATCGGGTTGCCGTCGATCTACTCGCGGAGCGCCCCAATCTCAATCGTGAAATCTATGTGCTCAGCGATTTCCAGGATAATGCCTGGGGCATGGCCTCAACCCCCGGGGAATTCGATGGATCCACCTTTCTGGTCGATTTGCCCGGAGAAAAGATCGATAATGCCGGTGTCGTCAATGTCGATCTTGGCGGCCAGTTGATCGGAGTCGGAACGCCGTTTACCGTGACCGCAACCATCAAAAAACACGGTGGTGTGGCCGATGATCACCTGGTGTCGCTGTATCTCGATGATGACCGCGTCGCCCAGCAGGGCGTGCCATTGACACCGGGTGGAACAGCCACTGTTGATTTTGCCGTCATGGTCACCGAACCGGGATTCCACGACGGTCGGGTGATGTTATCCGATGATGATCTGGTGGCCGATAATCAACACTTTTTCACATTTTATATTCCCGATCGTTTTACCATCCTGCTGCTTGGTGGCGATGGTCTCGATATGCAGTTGTTCAAACTGGCGCTGGCCCCGGAAGAGTCGATTCGCCGGCATTGGGCCGTGCAGCAGGCAGCGTATGCACAACTTTCGGGGATTCGCCTGGATCAATATGATGTCATCGTTCTCGGTAATGTCGGCGATTTGTCCTCGGGCAATATCAGCCGCCTGTCCGAATATGTGCGCGATGGCGGTGGGCTTTTGATCAATGTCGGTCGGTCGGTGGATTCCGCCGTATACAACGACAATTTTGCGGAGATTTCCGGCATCCGTCTTACCTCTGAATTCCCGCGACAGTACTCCCGGGCCGGGCACTATATCATGGGCGAGTTCGATCTGACGCACCAGATATTCAATGTCTTTGCCGGTGACGATCAGGGGACACCCGGTAATGTAAAATCATATGTTCGCCTGCAAGCCGAACAGGTCAGCGGTGTCCCCGGTGATATTCTGGCACGATGGTCCGATGGCTCACCGGCAGTTGCGGTTGCACCGCATGGACGCGGTCGGGTTATGCTGCTGAATTGCGATGTCTCTCCGGATATTTCCGATATTTCACTGCATCCGTTTTTCGTCCCGATGATTGTGCGTGGTGTCGAGTTCCTTTCCGGTGATTTTTCGGGATACTCTGAAACGATTTTGGCCGGGAGTGAGCCGAATCGTATTCTGCGCCGTGATTTTTCAGTTTCCAATGACTTCACGCTGGAAATGCCCGATGGCGCCCGCCGGGTAGTGCCGGCCCGGTATCAGGGCGAAAATCGTATTGTCGATCCCGGCCAAATGACTATGGCCGGCATTTATTCGATCTGGAATGGCGCCACCGAAAGCGACCGTTTTGCGGTCAATGTCGATCCATCCGAAGGCGATCTCTATCGCGCCGATGTCGCCGAACGCGACCGCGAAATTATCGGGGCAATCCAGTTGCCGTTTGCCCGCGAGGTTGCCGGCTTCCTTTCCGAGCAGCGTTTTGGCCGGGAATTGTGGCAGTATTTTTTGATCGCAGCATTGCTCCTGCTGGCGGTGGAAATGTACCTGGCCCGTGACCGTGGCACTGTCGCAACGGATGCCTGACCATGCTTTTACTCACGCTCTCCCATATTACGAAATACTTCGACGATAAAGTCATTGTCGATGATATCTCTCTGGCCATTACCGAAGGCGATAAAATCGGGGTCGTGGGCCGCAATGGCGTCGGAAAAACCACCCTCTTTGAAATCATCGCCGGGCACATGCAGGCGGATTCCGGGACAGTCGAACGGCGCCGGGGTTTGTCAATTGGATTCGTCGCGCAGGAACTGGACGAATACCTCGACTTATCACTCTATGATTTCTGTCTGCTGGCTATGCCGCAGCTCAATGATCTCCGTCTTCACCTCCGGCGGCTCGAAGCCGACTTGAGCTCCGATTCCAAGCCGCCAGCGGAAATAATCGAAGAATATCAAAATGCCACGCTCAAATATGAAGAGATGGGCGGATACCGGCTGGAAACCGAAGTACGGCTGGTTCTCGAAGGCATTGGATTCTCACGGTCCGCCTTTGAGCGCCCCCTGAGATCGTTCTCGGGCGGCGAGAAAAACCGCGCTCAAATCGCCGCCGTCCTGGTCGCCGATTATGACCTGCTGCTGCTGGACGAGCCGACCAATCATCTCGATATCGATGCCACTATCTGGCTGGAGAACTATATTGCGGCCTCACCGCGGGCGTTTTTAATCATTTCTCACGATCGTCGTTTTCTTCAGGGGACAGTCACGAAGATAATCGAAATAGAGGCCGGGCAACTCGATGTTTATCAATGCCGGTATCAGGAATTTCTGGCGGAACGGGCCAAACGGCGTGAATTGGCGGCCCATTATTACCGGCATCAGCAGGAGGAAATCGCCCGTATCGAGGATTTTATCCGTCGCAACATGGCCGGACAGAAAACCAAACAGGCCCAGTCAAAACAAAAATACCTGGCCCGCATGCAGAAAATGGAAGCCCCGAAGTACGACGCTGTCGGACCGACCTTTCATATTCACGATGGCGGTCGGTCATTTCTCCACGTTCTCAAAGTTGAAAATTTGAGTATTGGCTATGACTCGGCGCCGCTGGTGGAAAATATCTCATTTGAACTTACCCGGGGCAGTCGGGTCGGGCTGATCGGACCCAATGGCGCCGGGAAGACCACCCTTTTGAAAACACTTGGCGGATTGCTTGAACCGATTCACGGCGACTTCACTATCGGCGGCAATGTTGATATGGCCTATTTCGATCAGGAATTATCCAATCTCAATCACGACAGCAACGTGATTTCTGAATTATGGGAAATCGATCCGCTGGCTGAATCAGGACGGCTCCGTTCGTTTCTGGCCCGTTTCGGATTCTATGGGGAGGATGTCTTTAAACCGGTTTCGCTGCTCTCCGGCGGGGAGAAGACCAAACTGTCGCTGGCCAAACTACTCTACCGTCCGGCCAATCTGATGATTTTCGACGAACCGACCAATCATCTCGATATCGCCTCGATCGAAGCGCTGGAAGAGGGCCTGTCTGACTACAATGGCACCCTGGTGGTGGTGAGTCATGATCGCGATTTCCTGGATCATACGATAAGCGAAGTCTTTGAAATTCGAGATCATCACATGAATCATTACCTGGGCAACTACAGCGATTATGCCCAGCGCCGTGCGGCGAATGCCCCGGATAAAAAAGTGGTTTCAGAAGAAAAGAAAGCATCGTATGAAGAGTTTAAAGCCAAATCGCGCGAACGGTCACGATACAAAAAGCAACTAAAGCACGTGCACGAATCAATCACCAAGGCGGAAGCCTCCCTCAAACAACTGGAATCCGATGAGGCTGTCACCGATGCCTCCGACTGGAAAAAACTGAACGAGTTGCGTGAACAGCGCTATCAGCTCGAAGAGCGCATTTTAAACTGGTATATCGAAATCGAACATCTGGAGGCCAATCCCCCCGATGAACAATAGCAGCCGGCCCAAAATCCTGGGTATTTGCGGTTCGCCGGTGCGGGGATCATCGACCGAACTGCTGGTGCAGGAGGTCCTGCGCGGCGCGCAGTCCAATGGCGCGGTCGCCGAATATATTTTTCTCAATGATCTGGAAATTATGCCCTGCCAGGCCTGCGGCCGGGCGCCCGAAGATGCCTACTGTTTCTTCAACGATGGTATGGATGAGATCTATGCCAAATTTGACTGGTGCGACAGTCTCGTGATTGGATCGCCGATTTACTTCGAGACAGTCTCGGCCCAGACCAAGCTGTTTATTGATCGCTGCAACTGCTTCCGCGCGATGAATCCCGATGGTCCCGAACGATTCATCCAGCGCATATCCAAACGCCGTCGCGGCGGCATGGTACTCGTCGGCGGGGAGAAAGAACGATATGAACACGCCCGCCGGGTGATCGGTGGATTTTATGTCTGGGGAAATGTCGAATCAGCCGGATTGGTAACCTATTCGCGGGATACGTTCGAGATCGGAACCGCTGCCGGCAATGAAGACGCTATGAAGCAGGCCTTTGATCTTGGAAAAAATTTGATAGAAAAAGCCGCCCGGTAATATCCCGGGCGGCATGCTCGCATTCAGGAGATAAGAAGCTTTATTAGCGGGTTAACCGTTTCCGAATAATAATTCCAACTGTCCCCAATCCCAGCAAAATCATCGTTCCCGGTTCGGGAATGGCACTGGAGGCGACTCCGGTCACACACAGACGAGTAAAATCGATCGCCATCTCTTCACGTGAATTACGGTTCTCGCCCATCGAGAACGCCACCTCAAGCATACCATCGGTCAACATATCAACATCGATTTCAAACGTAAACAGTCCCGATCCCCAGGCACCCTGCTCATATGGTCGCAGGTCGATAACATCGATACCACCGATTTGAAGGCGTGTAAAGATATCATCGCTGGAAAAGATCGACTGCTGACCGGAAAAATCGATCGTAAAATAGGCTTCGGTCAGGTAGTCGAACTGGAAGATATCGAACTGATGCGTAAAGGTGGCATCAAAACGGTCCGACCAGTCGGTAAATTGTGCGCCATTGGTCGCGGCCAGTTCATCGACACTGCGGTTATCAAAACGCCACGAATAAGAATCGTCGTCAAGCAGTTCACCCGGCAGGGTCGCGCCATCGGGTACCAGGTCCTGGCCATAACCATAACCGTCATTGTCACCGATCATATCGCAAATCGTAATAAAATCAAAATTGTCGAAATCACGGAGGCCCCGTTCGCCACCTGTAGCGACATTCGGGGTGATCGGATTAACAAATCCGAAGGCAGATGCTGTCAGAATCAACATCAAGGCAACAGTGATTCCAGTAACGATTTTCATGATTGATCTCCTGTTAACACGGGCAATAAATCAGTACCTTCCCCTGACAAAATACTCAAGGATAGACTACTTCACCCATATTGTAGGCAAAACCTATGCCGGATTTGATGTTAACTGCTTGTCTTGATGGTTAGGTTGAATCGTAAAGCCCGACACCAGGCACGATAGATTGACCATCATCCAAACAGGGGAACTCATCCGTCTCAATACTGCGATTTAATGTTTTTGCAGGACAACGACTTACGCGACTCATCGGATCCCGAACACGGTAGTATTGATGGGGTCTTATAACCAAAGAAGACCGGCCAGGCGATTTGGAGCCATAAATATAATAATATTTCAAATGATTGCGCTCATAAGATCGATCAACAAACCACATGTCAATGTGCAAAATTATGCACAATGCTCGCATCCTCTTACCTGACAATGGAAAACAACAATCATAACGCACAATCATAACGCAGGACTTGATTTTACGGTTTGCCTGCGTATATTAATTAGCTGATCGGGTGGCCGAGGAAGAAGACAATCACGGCCCGAATGGATAAAAAATGATATATAGCTTTACGCCGGGCAGCGATGCCCTGAAGGCGTTTATAGATGAAGTGAATCGGTCTTCGCTCGACTTTGAAATAAATGAACGCGATGCGACCGTGGTCCGCGTTTTCGGACAAGTTGATGCCGCGCTGCGCGCCCGTCTCGATACTATCGCCGGTAAACCGGGACGATTGACTCTGGCGCGAGGGGGCGAAACGGTGTATTCCCGTCTATTTTTGGGGCCATCACCGGTGATAATTGCGGGGCCGTGCTCGGTGGAATCCGAAGAACAACTGGAAGCGGTGGCGTCATTTCTGGAGCGTCTGGGCATCGGGATCATGCGGGGTGGCGCTTTTAAGCCGCGGACCTCAAGTTCCTCATTTCAGGGGCTGGGACGCCGTGGGCTCAAAATCCTCTCTGAAGTTGCCGGGCGCCATAATCTGAAAATTATCACCGAAGTCATGGATAAAAGCCAGCTCGATGATGTCGTGGCGGTCGCTGATGTTCTACAGGTAGGATCGCGGAATATGTTCAACTATCCGCTCCTTACTGCCCTCGGATCGATTGACAAACCGGTGCTGTTGAAGCGCGGTATGGCGGCGACGATCGACGAATGGGTACAAGCCGGCGAGTATATCCGCAAAGGCGGCAATGAACAGATAATTTTATGCGAGCGCGGGATTCGGACTTTCGAACCACGAACACGCTTTACCCTTGATATCCTGGCTGTGCCGATTGCGCGTAAATTGACCGGGTTGCCGGTGATTGTCGATGTGTCGCATCCGGCCGGTGACCGTGAACTGGTGCCACCGCTTATGCGGGCGGCGCTGGCTGCCGGCGCTGATGGCATCATGGCCGAAGTTCATCCCGATCCCGAGACGGCGCTATCCGATGGTCGGCAGTCGATGACGTTTGATGCCTTCGAAGCCCTCTATACCGAAATTTCCGGATATACCGTCGCTCGAGAAATTTCCCATAGAAAATAAGTGGCGGAAGTGGGAGTTTCATGTCAGATTCTTTCCCTCGAATAGATTCAGCCTCCGAACAACTCATCACTGTTTTTCACCGCCTGAAATCCGCAGCCGGCGACACGATCCTGCCGCTGGTAATAACGCATCACTGCGATGCGGTCGACTGCCAGGCCTGGCTGGCGGGACAAAACGATCTTCCCCGTATTTACTGGAAAAGCCGCGATGACGGCCGGGAAATTGCAGCCGCAGGGGTAGCGATACTCCGGATAACCGAATCACCCGCCGCCGCCGCCCTCCAGGCGCAACGAATGATTGCTGCTGCCGATCAGGATGAGCTGCTCTGCATGGTCGGCGGACGATTTATGGGGACCAATGCAAAAGACGACCGCTGGAGATCGTTTCCATCCGGTATGGTTCTGGTTCCAAAAACAATACTGCGCCGCGAGGGCGACAATTACTTTTTTCAACGCATAATTCCGATCCGATCCACGACCACCCTCGATCAGATCAAACCGGCTTTGGGTGAGACAATAAATTTATCATCACGCGCGGAAAGTCCTGTGGCCAACTTTGTTCACTTGATCAAAAAGCAAGACCTCCCGGATCAAAATTTTTGGCGCGATCTTCTCCTCGCTGCCCTGGGGAAGATATCTGAGGGTGTTTTCGACAAAGTCGTGATGGCTCGGGCGACCGAATACGGTTTCGATCAGCAGACAAAACCACTTGATTTGTTCAATACTCTGTGTCGTCAGCACCGGTCAAGTTATCAATTGTATTTTGAGGCCTCCCCCGATTTAGCCTTCTACACGGTATCACCTGAACGGCTGTTTTGCCGGCAGGATCATACGATCCGGATAGATGCTGTCTCATCGACTGTGATTCGCGGTCAAACCGAAGAAGAAGACCGCCTGCTGGCCAAGTACCTGATGCAGAGCAGCAAAGAACGGCGTGAGCATCAATATGTCATCGACAGTGTCAGTCGCCGTCTGACCGCCCTGTTTGACCGGCAGCCCCATATTCAGGATACCGATATTCTTAAACTCGATCAGGTTCAGCATCTGTACACGCGGCTGTCGCTGCCGGTGACGGCCAGTATCTCAGATGCCGATGTGCTGCGAGTTTTGCATCCCACCCCGGCCGTAGGCGGCTCACCGCGCGATGCTGCGCTTGCGTTCATCGCCGAATACGAGCCCTTTGACCGCGGCTGGTATGCTGCGCCGTTTGGCATCATGAGTAAAACATGGGCCGAATTCGCCGTGGGTATCCGTTCACTGCTTCATGATCGTGATCACCTGATCGCGTTCACCGGGGCCGGTATCGTGGCCGGATCGGAACCGGATGCCGAATGGCGCGAACTCGAGGCCAAAAATGTTGTGGCGCGCATGGTCTCGCCGCTGGATGTGGGATGACCGAGGGCCGACTCAATCGCGATATCGGCCGGGCGCTGATCGATTCGCTGGTTCGCCACGATATTACCTGTTTCATAATATCCCCCGGATCACGTTCCACGTCCCTGGCAATTGCCGCCGTTGAGCATAAATCAACCATAACCACTATCACGTACGATGAACGCGGAGCGGCGTATTATGCTGTCGGTTATGCCCGTGCCACCGGATTGCCCATGGCGGCGATCTGCACCTCGGGCACAGCTGTTGCCAATTATTCCCCGGCCGTGGTCGAGGCATGGCAATCGCGCCTTCCACTGGTACTCCTGACCGCCGACCGGCCGTCGGAATTGCAAAACCGCGGCGCCAACCAGACCATCGACCAAATCAATATCTTTGGCAAATATGCCGCGGAAACAATCGTCTTTGAAGCAAAAGATGGTGATTTCTCATTCTTTGATCTGCAGCAGCGAATCGATAGTGCCTTTGATAATTCGCCATCACTGCCGATTCATATCAACTGGCGCCTGAAGGAACCATTGATTGATCCCGGTGATGATGAACATCAACAAGAGACGCCGTTTCCTCCCAGGGGCAACCCTGAGATGATTACTCAAACTCCTTCGAGCCTGTCGGAACTGAGTGAAATAATTGCCCGCGCGCAGCGCGGTATGATCATCGCCGGGCCCGAAAGCGCAGCACGAAAATCCACCCGATTAACTCTCCTCGCCGAACATGTGAACTGGCCGGTACTGGCCGATATTCTATCGCAGCAGCGGGGCAACACATCGCGGACAATGTTACAATATTACGACACTTATCTGGATGTGCTGCCGATGACCGACCGGTTCCGCCCCGATTGTATCATCCACACCGGCGACTGGCCGACCTCGAAACGGTTGCAGAAATTTATGGCGTTCAATCATGATGCAACAATCATTGGCATTCACGATCATGATCGCATAATTGACCCGGATTACGTAGTCAACCGGACTTTTCGCATTGATTTCGATTCAGTCGCCGATCACCTCATCACAACCTGCCCGAAGCAGGAAGACAGCCAGTGGCTCCGGACATGGCGCGTTATCGATGATGCGGCGATGGCCTCTCTATTAGAACGAATCGATCTGCACCAGCTGAGTGAGCCGGGCGTGTTCTTGCGTCTTAGACAATTGCTACGAGATACCGACGCCCTCTTTGTGGCCGGCAGTATGCCGGTGCGCGATGCCGACTCATTCTTCAGCCCGTCGGAAAAAACGATCATTGGCGCCAATCGAGGAGCCAGTGGTATCGATGGCACAATTGCGTCGGCCTGCGGTTTTGCCGCCGGCAGTAATCGCCCAACGACTCTGGTCATCGGTGATCTGGCTTTCATTCACGATATGAATTCGCTGCTTCTAACCGCAAAATCCAATCAACCGATCAAAATTATCGTTATTAATAACGATGGCGGCGGGATTTTCCATTTTCTGCAGATTGTCGAACAAAGCGAACATTTTGAAACCCTGTTTGGTACACCCCACGGCCTCACTTTTGACCATGTCGCCACCCAGTTCGGCCTTGCCTATTCACGGCCGAAAGATCTTGATGAATTCGCTGACGATTTCACCCGGCTTCATAATGGGGGACAATCCGGCATAATTGAGATTGTCAGCGACCGCGTCGAAAATGTTAAACGGCATCGCGAAATCCGTGATGCTGTCCATGCTACAATTTCAAGGATGACTGCATCGTGAGAGCTTCATTGGATCCTACATGGCACATCGAAACCGGCGGATATCCCGATGGCCGCCCCATTGTTTTCCTTCATGGCTTCATGGGCGCGGCTTCAATATGGCGCCCGATCTTCGATGAATTGACCGAAGGTATGTATGGCCTCGCAATCGATCTGCCCGGTCACGGCCAGACTGCATGTGAGCTTGAAAATCTATCATTCCAATCTCTGGCCGATGCCATAGCGGCGTTCGTGCGCGAGCGCTTCAATCAACCGGTTGGACTCTGCGGCTATTCCATGGGCGGTCGGATTGCGCTCTATACTGCCCTCGAATATCCGGATCTTTTTTCTGATCTGATCCTTGAATCCTGCCACCCGGGGATTCGTGATACCGAGGATCGCAATGCCCGCCGTCGGCAGGATGAGCAAATCTCGCGTCACCTGCAATCGACCGAGATGACATCATTTCTTACCGAATGGTATCAGCAGCCGGTGTTTGCCTATCTGCCCGATGATCTCAAGCAGAAAATTATCGGCAAAAAATCAACCAATGATCCAATTGCCCTCTCACATGTAATAACCGCGCTGTCGCCGGGCGTGCAGCCATCGTTATGGAACCGCCTTGCATCCTGGACCAAACCGGCCTGTATTATCGCCGGGGAGCGCGATGACAAGTACATGGATATGTGCAGTGCCATGGCGTTGCTGGTGCCGCAGGGTGAATTTCACAGTATCCTGGGGGCCGGTCATATTACCCATCTCGAGGACCGGAAAGCATTTATGGAGGTTGTCAACGCCTTTCTTGCCGCGTATATTCTGTAATATTTTTTGACAGAGGTGAGAAAGGAGTGGGCATGTCTGTAAGCTGGATATCCGCCGGTGAATTCACCGACATTCTCTATCATAAATTCGAGGGTATCGCCAAAATTACGATTAATCGGCCCGAAGTACGCAATGCTTTTCGGCCGACGACTGTCATCGAAATGTCACAGGCATTCGACGATGCCCGCAACGATCCCGAAATCGGCGTAGTGATCCTGACCGGTATAGGCGAGAAGGCCTTCTGCTCCGGCGGCGATCAGAAAATCCGCGGCGAGGCCGGCTACAACGATAACAAGGGCGTCCAGCGCCTTAATGTTCTCGACCTGCAGCGCCAGATTCGTACCCTGCCGAAACCGGTAATCGCCATGGTGGCCGGCTACGCCATCGGCGGCGGGCATGTACTTCATCTCATGTGTGATTTGACTATTGCCGCCGAAAATGCGATCTTTGGACAAACTGGCCCGAAAGTGGGATCGTTCGACGGCGGCTATGGCTCCAGCTATATGGCCCGCATTGTGGGACAGAAAAAAGCTCGCGAAATATGGTTCCTGTGCCGCCAGTACAACGCTCAGCAGGCCCTCGATATGGGGCTGGTCAATACAGTGGTGCCATATGAAAAGCTCGAAGATGAGACCATCCAGTGGTGCCGCGAAATTCTGGCCAATTCGCCGATCGCGCTGCGCTGCCTGAAGGCGGCTATGAATGCCGACTGCGACGGTCAGGCCGGTTTGCAGGAGCTGGCCGGCAATGCCACGATGCTGTTTTATATGACGGAAGAAGGACAGGAAGGCCGCAACGCCTTCAACGAGAAACGCAAACCTGATTTTTCGAAGTTCCCGCGACGGCCATAGGGGCACTCGGCTGCCATCGGGGGCGGGAGGTTACAGCAAATGCGTCATATAAAAATCGCAGCATCGGTGTGTCTGGTACTATGTCTTCTGGCCGGTACGGCCGGGGCATTCAATGGCGACCGGAAAGGATTTCTTCTTGGTGGCGGAATCGGAATTTCACCGGTCGTAGATTGGGATTATAAAAACGAATCACAAAATAATGACTTGGGACCGGCATTCCAATTACATGTTGGGCTCGGACTATGCTCAAGAAATGTCCTTATGGCCACTATTCGCGTAATTCCAACCGGGAAAGATGCTGCGGACATCGAGACAATCCACGCGCAAAATGCGATCACCTGGAATCATTACTTCAATGCCGAACAAGACGGAATTTATGTTTCATTTGGAACTGCCGGATTTTTGCTTAGTCGGTTTGAGAATGGAACAGATGAAAAGTCCACGCTTTCCCTCGAACAAGGTATTGAGGTTGGCGCCGGATACGCCTTTAATACTAATTTCCAGGCTGGTGTGCATCTTAGCTACTGCGATAGCGAATACTACAACGCTCCCATTGTCACGATATCAGTATCGTATATTGCGTTTCAATTATGAAATCGATTGATGTCGAAAACCGGCCATCGCCTGTCACTGTCTGGCTTTTGGCCGCACGGCCCAAAACCCTGCCGGCCGGAATCGTCCCCGTACTCGTCGCCGGGGTAATAGCTTACAGCATGGACAGCTTCCACCTGCTCTCTTTTGTCGCGGCCCTGGCCGGTTCAGTCCTCATCCAGATCGGCACCAACTTCGCCAACGATCTCTTCGATTTCATCAAAAAAACCGATACCGCCGACCGCATCGGCCCCACCCGCGTGACCCAAGCCGGACTTGTCACGCGCAGGCAAATTACCGCAGCGACGATCATCGTTTTCACGCTGGCATTCCTCATCGGCATTTATCTGGTCTACCGTGGTGGCTGGCCGATTGTGATTATCGGCTTGGCATCAATTGCCTGCGGGATCCTGTACACCGCGACGCCATTGGCGTTGGGATATATCGGTATCGCTGATCTATTCGTCTTAATCTTCTACGGCCCCGTGGCCCTGGCCGGGACTGTCTGGGTCCTGGCCCATGAATTCTCCTGGGCCATTGTCCTTGCCGGATTGCCATTCGGTATGATCTCGACCGCCATCCTGACCGTCAACAATCTCCGCGACATCGATACCGACCGCAGGGCCGGCAAGAAATCGCTGGCCGTACGCTTCGGACGCAATTTTGCGCGCTTCGAATACGGCTTCATGATGTTCGGGGCGGTGGCGATTGCAGTATGGCTGGCACTGCTGACTGGAAAACTGTATCTTTTAATCACCACGCTCTATATCTTCCCCGCCATCCCGACCATGCAGACCGTGTTTACTAAAACCGATGGCGCTGTTCTCAATGCCATGCTGGCTCACACCGGACGACTGCTGTTGATCTATGGCCTGCTGTTTTCGATAGGATGGCTGTTATGAAGATCAAATCAGTAAAATGGCAAAAAATTACGCGGCAGTTTGCCTCACCACTGAAACTGGCGCATGGCGAACTCACGTATCGGGATTCAATTGTTATTGCCCTGACCACCGACAATCGCGTAATCGGCTATGGCGAAGCGGCACCATTGGCGGGCTTTTCGACCGAATCACTCGATGATGTTACGGCCGAGACCGACCACTTTGACAGCAGTAGCAGCGGGAGGGAATTACCCGAGTCACCCTTTGAACTGCTATCAGAATTGCCACGAGTGTTTCCGGTAGTTTCGCCATCGCTGAAGTTTGCTGTCGAAACCGCCGCTCTCGATGCTCTGGCCAAAACAAAAGGGCAGCCGCTTTTTCGTTTATTGAATAAATTCGCCGATCGCGATGTCCCTGTAAATCTGATTCTGACCGAACCAATGGGAATGTCCCCCGCGGAAGCCAAGCGACTGGTCTTCGATGGCTACCGGAGCATTAAAATTAAAATCCGGGGCACTGAGTTGGATCCCGACTGGCTTGAGATAATCAACGAAAATGTGTCACATAAATGTACGATTCGTCTCGATGCCAACCGTCAATGGTCTCCTGATGATGCCAGAAAGATACTTAGAGCATTCGAGGGCTTAAAAATCGAGTATGTCGAAGAGCCATTGATGCAACCATCGCCGGAGACCCTGCATAGACTGTTTGAAGATACCGGCATACCAATCGCGCTCGATGAAACCCTGGTTGGATTGCGAGATATTGAGCCCTATCTGCGAATGTCTGGAATTGCCGCTTTAATTCTCAAGCCGACTATTCTGGGCGGTATTTCATCGGTGCTGCCGCTTATCGAACGCGGGCGGGAATGCGGCAAAAACATAATCTTAACCTCAGCTTTTGAAACAGAAGTCGGCCATGCCGTCCTGTTGCATCTGGCCGCCGTCTTCGGCGCAGATGTTCCCTGTGGACTTGACACTCTGCGATTCTTCGACAATACCGCGCGCTGGATGACGAAGGTAAACAAGGGCTGTATCGAGCTGCCATCGGAAAACGGAATAGGATTTGAACCGGTTGATTTCCTGTCCGATTAAAAAGGCCTGTTCGCAAAACGCCTCAGCATTGGCCATAAAATACCACGGCCATAATGTCAGCTATGGTCAATTCGATCAGATGATTGACACCATCGGTTTATATCTCATTGCTGAAGGTCTCAAATACGGCGAACGGATCGCGGTGCTTTCGGCCAATTCTGATATATTCGCCGCCTTGCTGTTTACCGGTTTCCGCTATGGCTTTGTTACCGTACCGTTGAATACACACAGCACCCCCGCCGAATGGAACCGACAGATGGACATGGCCGCTTGCCGGTTTCTACTCTATGATTCCACTATCACTATCGCCGATTGGTCCGATATCAAAACCATACCGATCGATACATTGAATAACGCCGATCTCTCCACTCGATATGATTTTTTCGAAATCAGGGATGATCACGATGACGCTCTGATTATCTTTACCTCCGGCAGCTCCGGCCCGCCGCGAGGTATTGTCATCTCCTGGGGGAATATCGATACCAGTGCGGCGGGAATCAACCAGCGGTTTGGATTGAAGACCCATGACACCTGGATGGCCGTTTTGCCGTTTTTTCATGTTGGCGGGATTTCGATACCCTGGCGCACCGTCGTCGCCGGCGCCGGCTGCACAGTGTATGACCGTTTTGATCCCGTGCGTATAATAAAAGAAATTGCCAGTCAGACGGATCATTCTATTATTCTCTCAGTTGTCCCGACCATGCTGCGGGATCTGCTTGAGGCGGA
Source organism: uncultured Ignavibacteriales bacterium (assembly GCA_964526635.1). Taxonomy (GTDB): domain Bacteria; phylum Zixibacteria; class MSB-5A5; order GN15; family JAAZOE01; genus CAZGLR01. Next base: position 19,505 of record CAZGLR010000042.1, read on the forward strand.
TCAAGACAATGCTCTCTCCACAACCAAAGCAATCATGGTTGGCGGCGATGCCTTCGCTTCGAATTTGCAGCAACAATGCCGAGAACGCCGGTTACCGCTTGCAACTACCTATGGCATGACCGAAACAGCATCAGCCGTGACACTGTTGCCTCCCGGCAATGACCGCAGCGAAACCGCCGGCACCGTATTGCCGGGCAGGGAAGTTAGAATTGTCGATTCCGATGGCTCCGATTGCCTGCCCGGGGAAACAGGGGACATCATGATAAAAGGACCGGTCGTGGCCGGGCGATATCTCGATGATTCACGCTTGACTGATTCCAACGGCTGGCTGCCTACTGCCGACCGGGGATTTCTCGATGGAGATGAATTCTTGACTGTCGTGGGACGTCGTGATCGCGTCATTATTTCGGGTGGAGAAAACATTGATCTGGATGCTGTGGAAGATGCCCTCAGGCGCTGCAACAACGTGCGCCAGGCCGCGGTTGTGGCTGTCGATGACGACCGTTGGGGAAAACGTCCACTGGCCTTTGTCGAAACATCTTCCGACGATGTATCAATCGAATCTCTTCGCGAGACATTGCAGGCAGCGCTGCCAAAGCTATCGATCCCCGACAAAATTATTCTCGTAGAAGCTATTCCGTATACCGGGACCGGTAAGATAGATCGCGCGCGACTTATACAGCGGTATAATCTATAAGCCTATTCGTCTTCTTCCTCGACGTCGTCAATATCGTCATCTTCACCGTCGGGAGCGCCCTCTATTTCCTCGAGTTTTTCGCGAAAAGCGGGCGGCAGCGGGATTTTTTTGCGTGTTCTGGTATCGGCAGTCACATGAACAGTCTGCGCTGTTCCCACCACCCAGCCGTCGAGATCGGTTATCTCATAGTCCAGGGTAAACGAACTATTGCCTATGGCATCGACAGTAAGTGAGATTTCAACCGTATCACCGACCTGCACCGGTTGAAGGAAATCGGCTTCGGCATGGACGATCGGTATGAAGAAATCCCGGGAGGTGAACCGTTCGCGAAAAGTGCAGCCGATTTTCGACAGGAGTTTTTCGTACACGTCGTGGACTATTTTGAACTGATTCGCGTAGAAGAGAATCCCGGCGGCATCGGTATCGTGAAGTTTAATTGTATAATACTCTTTTATAACTGCCATGTGATGCGGCTCCGCTTTAAAAAGGAAATGCCACGGCAATATATCGAGCTGTCGATACAGAGTCAAACGCAATCGGCGGAAAAGAGATGCTTTTGCATGGTCTTGAAGTTATGGACTTCACGGGTCCAGAGTGACATTTTTACCCCGAATTGCCGACAACCCCTTGACAACCCGGCGATTATAGATTATCTAACGCGCCTATGGATGAGAAACAAAAATATTTTAACGCTATCGGCGAAGAATGGGATAAAGACCTGACCGCCGAGGACCTTGAACGGCTGGCTCATATCGTCGACCAGTTTAATTTATCCGAGGGATTCCGGGTATGTGATTTGGGGTGCGGGACCGGCGTTATGTTCGATATGCTCCGTCGCCGCGTCGGTGAATCGGGCTATATCGTCGGCGTCGATTTTGCCCCGACCGTAGCCCAGAAAGCCAGACGCAATTTTCCGTTCCATAATATCGGCGTGGCCGAAGCCGATGCCTGCTGTCTGCCGTTTTGCGACGGTGTCTTCGATTTGATCATCTCGTTTGCGGCCTTTGCCCATTTCTCCCACAAGAGTGAGACCATCCAAGAGGCTTATCGTATGCTGAAGCCGACCGGTCGTTTCGTTATCATTCATCTTGCCGGCCGCGAAGAACTGGCCCGGGAACATCATATGATGGGCGGACCAATCGACAACGATGAGTTGCCATCCCGTGAAGAACTCGAAGAAATGTTCAAATCCAACAAATTCAGGCATCATTCCCTGGCTGAAACCGAATCACTCTATCTGGCGGTCGGCGTAAAAGACTGAGCCGCACCCTCTAATGATAACTCAAACACGGCAACTGGTGGGAACTGCGCTGTTTCTGGCCCTTGCAGTCGTACTGCCGATAGCGTTTCACCAGTTCGGCATGGCTGGCCGTCTGTTTTTACCCATGCATATACCCCCGCTTCTGGCCGGTTTTGTCTTCGGACCGGTCTCCGGCATCCTGGTCGGCGCGCTGGCGCCATCGCTGTCGGCCGTCATGACCGGTATGCCGCCGCTCTACGCGGTGCCGCTCATGTCCCTGGAACTACCGCTGTTTGGCCTGGCCGCCGGAGTATGTTATCAGGTCTATAAGCTGAATTTGTATGTATCATTGATTATCGCCATGATCATGGGCCGCCTTGGTTTCGCACTCGGGCTGATGTTTCTGGGGTGGTTTATTGATCTGCCCTACGGCATCCGTGAGTTCTTTCTCGTGGCGGTGCCGGCCGGGCTTCCCGGCATGATTATACAACTGATTATTATCCCGCCGCTGGTCCTCGGTATCCGGCGCCTTCAGCGCTAAAAAGAAATTTGTATTAATCCCAGTAATCAGCCTACATATATATGGGGGATACTAAAAAAGGCGATTTCCGGGAGATTGTTATTTCCGAGTATTTTTTCATCGGGCCATGCGCGTTAAAAGGGGCAGCCGCCGCGGCGATACTTAATTCACGGCACAGCAAATATCCGGTCGGTGCCGATGCCTGGATTCAAGCGAGTGTCGAGGCTGTCCGGAATATCGCCGCTCATGATCTGGCGCTTGTGACCTCGTTGGGAATGCACTCATGGGAACTGCCCCTGGCTTTGGCAGGGCAGAATAAAATTCCCACACTTGTTGTCGTTCCCGCGATCACTGCCCTCGACGATAATTTTGTCAAGTCATTGTGCCACCGTTTCTGCCTCGATGAAGATAAGTTTGGACTCATCTGTCTGCCGCATAAAACCAATCCTGATCAGAAAAAATGGTGGCCGGCTCGGGATCTTTGTATAGCTGAATCCGCCGGAGTTCTTTTTCCTGTCTCTATCAAACCGGAGGGACGGCTCGAAAAATTGATTAGCAGCCATCCCAATAAAATTGACAATCGCTTTCGGATATCATGGAATTCCGAGCATCGCCATCGTCCGCATTATCCGGTCACCCGGTTGCCCGCATCATTGCAAAAAATGGAACTGCTCATTCATTTCACCCGAACGGCCGCCGGACCATGGCCGGGAGAGACCGAAGCCGAATTTTATCGCAATGTGCTGGCTTCACATGGCTGCTATTGTCATTCAGCATCGGCGACTCTGCAACGTATCCTCACCGAAAAGAAAATCCGGGCCAGTGATCATCACCTGCGCAATGGCAACATGGCTGTCGCATGGTGTGAATTGAACAGGATCAATTCTGCTCGCATGTTCGCCTATCGTTCCCGCATGGTTAATCCCGGTTTTGAACCCTATGGCATCGCAATACCGAAAAAGACTGCGCTGGACCGGGGTATCCGGCCGGTTATTTACGGCACCGATTTCGAGTACAACATGCTTGCCCCTGAACGGCGACCATATTTCCAAAACGAGGGCCGCCGGGGCGGATGGCGCGGTGAGAACGAATGGCGCCATTTGGGGGATTTTGATTTGACCACGTTACCGTTGGATGACATAACGATTATTCTGCCAACTGATGATGAAAAGGCAGAGTTCGAGAGTTCTGGCTACCGTCTGATGGCACTATGATGACTCAGATGGTTGTTGTGGCCGGTAACTATCTACAACGCTAACACGTTGGTATCAAACGCGCATAAAGATGCCGGCCACGGATCGATCAACATGCGGTTTTTTGCTGCCATATTCATCATCATCCGCTAAGTTGATCGTATCTTCTATGGGGAGGTTTTTCATATGTCGCAGCGACAATCATCAACTTTTGGCCGCACCGGCAACCCGGCTCTGACCGCTGATGTCTTCCGCAAAGAAATAGCGCAACGCGGCGTCGGGGCGGCGATGACTATCGACGGCACTATCCATCGCACCGCCCTTTTGATATTTTTGTTGTGCCTGTCGGCCGGATTCGTCTGGATGCAGGTCATCGGGGAGACCGACGCCACTCCGATGTTACCCTACCTGATCGGCGGCGCCCTGGGCGGCCTGGTGATCGGACTGGTGATTGTTTTCAAGAAAACATGGGCGCCGTTTCTGGCTCCGGTCTATGCGCTTGTTGAAGGATTGTTCCTCGGCGGATTGTCAGCCTTGCTGGAAACGCAATTCCCGGGCATCGTTCTCCAGGCGGTGGCGCTGACCTTCGGGACACTGGCTGTCCTCCTTATGGCCTACAAATCCGGCCTGATTAAAGCGACCGAAAATTTCAAACTCGGTGTCGTTGCCGCCACCGGGGCAGTGGGATTGATTTATCTGGTATCGATCGGGCTGAGATTTTTCGGGATGAGTTTTCCATACATTCACGATTCCGGTCCGATTGGGATTATCTTCAGCCTGGTCGTGGTCGTGATTGCGGCCTTGAATCTGGTGCTTGATTTTGATTTTATCGAATCCGGTGCCGAACAGGGTGCGCCAAAATACATGGAATGGTACGCCGGCTTTGGTCTGCTGGTAACACTGATCTGGTTGTATATCGAGTTACTGCGGCTTTTGGCCAAACTTCGTTCGCGCTGAAGTGAAGTTCTGTCATACCCCAACTCTAAAGAGTTGAGGCACCGGGACCTTCTTAAGATATAATATTGAATGAAAATTTGATATTAGTCCGAAATCTAAACCCAACTCTAAAGAGTTGGGGCACCGGGGATTTATGTGAAAGAAAAGTGTCGGTGCCCCAATCCTTTAGGATTGGGGAAAGATTTTTTAAAAATGTGATGTACAATTTTACGCTGTTTACTTATGTAAGGGGTATGCCAAAACTAAAACATCTTGATAAGTTAAATACTGCGCGATTTGTAACTTTTTCTTGTTTCCGGAGATATCGGTTGCTAAAACACCCCATTCTCCGTGACAGATTTTTAAAGCACCTTACCAATTTCAGGCGTAAATATAATGTCGCTATCTTTGGCTATGTGATTATGCCCAATCATGTACACTTAGTACTGTATCCCAGAGAAGAGATATAACTTGGTCCGGCCATAGGACGGCTAAAATCTGGATTTGCTTTTGAGGTGATTAAGAAATGGAAGCAGGAGAATCATGGCTTTTTGCAACGCTTAAAGACAATTCGAGGGGGAAATGAAAGATTTGCGTTTTGGCATGTCCGGTGCTATGATTACAATTGCAGGACGAATGAGGAAATCATTGAGAAACTAAACTACTGTCACAAAAATCCAGTGACGGCGGGATTGGTCAAAGAACCGGCTGACTGGAAATGGTCGAGTTATAATTGGTACTATAAACGTGATCATCGGCAGCAATTGCTACAGATTGATGATTTCTGATTGGTTTAGAACCCCAACTCTAAAGAGTTGGGGCACCGGGACCTTCTCAAGATATAAAATAGAAT
>CAZGLR010000043.1:0-1241 GCA_964526635.1 uncultured Ignavibacteriales bacterium
ACTCGTTCCTGATCTTCTTGTAGGTACCGTACATATAGCCGATCTCACGGCCACCAACACCGATATCACCGGCCGGCACGTCAGTGTTTGGTCCGATATGACGGAACAGTTCCATCATGAAGCTCTGGCAGAAACGCATCACTTCATTGTCGCTTTTGCCTTTGGGATCGAAATCGGAACCACCCTTACCGCCACCCATCGGAAGCGTGGTCAGCGAGTTTTTGAACACCTGCTCGTAGGCCAAAAACTTCAAAATGCCAAGGTTGACCGACGGGTGAAAACGCAGACCGCCTTTATACGGACCAATCGCGCTGTTCATTTCAATACGGAAACCATGGTTGACCTGATAATTACCCTGGTCATCAATCCACGGCACCCGGAAAAGAATGACGCGTTCGGGAACCGCGATACGTTCCATAATCTTCGCATTACGATACTCGGGATGTTTGTCCAGAACCAACTCAACTGATTCCACGACTTCCTGCACGGCCTGATGGAATTCAGGTTGAGCCGGGTTTTTCTCTTTCAACCAGCCCATAAAATTGTCAACATACTGGGACATGAAGTACTCCTTCGTGTAGTAAAACCTTTATACGCTCTTTACATTCTACATTATGTTCCTGTTTCCCGGCAGAATTATGATCAAACCGTAATCGACCCTGCAAGTACGGTCTCATGGTTTTTTCCCAAGACCACCGGATACTAACATTGCGCCAAAAAGATAGGTATCGTGAAATATTTCACAATAGTAATTATACTGTATTTGATCACGGAGTAACCTGTATTTTACTTTAGTAAAAGCATGTATGGCGAGTGCGGGGCTATGGCTCAATTAACTTGTTACGAATGCAATACTTAACAATATCGGTTACATTTTTTGCCCGCAACTTCCGCATAATTGCCGAACGATGTGTCTCAGCAGTCTTCACACTTATATCCAGCAAATCCGCCGCTTCCTTGGTCGAATAGCCATCGGACAACAACTTGGCCAGTTCGATCTCCCGTCGGGTCAGAACTCCCCCTAATTCCCGATCATATTCCCCGGGATTGGTGTATTCGAATACCATCTCATATCCGGCCGGCCCGGATAAATAAAACTCGCCGATCGATGCTTTTCGGATAGCAAACACCAGTTCCTTGAAGTCACAACTCTGCAGCAGGTAGGCTTTTGCCCCTGCTTTGAAGGCTTCCCGCATCATCGCTTCCACATCAAAGCTTCCCATTCCTGTACCTTCTGGTTT
>CAZGLR010000043.1:1251-24812 GCA_964526635.1 uncultured Ignavibacteriales bacterium
CGCATCATCGCTTCGCTGTGATTGGTAGTCAAAACCACGACATCAGGCGCAGGCGCCATCTTCTGCAATCGCCGGGCTACCCCGAGACCATCGAGTTGCGGCAGATTGATATTCATGAGCACAACCGCCGGTTTTTTTTCTTCGACCAGCCGAACCACATCGAGACCATTACCGCTATCCCCCACCACAAGAATGCCCGGCTCGGTGGTAAAGAGCGCAATCAGACCCTGGCGGAATATCTTCCGTTCGTCAACGATCAAAACACGTATTTCAGATCGTGGTGTGGGCTGTCTTCCCAGCGGCATGTATAATCTCCTGAATTTGCGTAAATAATAACATATTTCGTCATCATGAGGCAACCAAATAGGTGGTGATAATAAATCATACAAAAAATCTCCCCAATCCCTGTTTGGGACGATTTTCCACTTGTTAAATCAATGGAAATGTGTATATTACCTGCAGCAGAGGAAATCACCACACCACGCACCTACCACAATTTGATAAGCGTGTACCGTAACATCAGGTACGTTTTATAATAGATTTTTCATTCGGCCGTTTCCGCTACGTCGCGTCATCGTCTTGTAGATCTTACGACACTACTCGGTGAGTCGAATGATGGTAAGCACAACCCATATGTCGTGCTGTGATTTGATGGTTGTTGCAACGGCATAATACCGCAAAGGAGCAGTGAGGCATGGGTTGCTTTACTCCTTACACGGTTCGTGGAAAAGCATATCGAACCGAGTTATTATCCTCACGCATCCCCGGGCGCTCCCGTGCCCGGGGAAAATTTTTTTGGGGAAATCAAGATAGCATACTATCCGCGGAAACGGTAGCCGACGCCTCGAACTGTCTCGATATACTCTCCGACCGGACCCAGCTTCTTACGCAACCCGACAATCTGCACATCAACCGATCGATCAGTCACCTGGTAGGCATCGCCATGAAGGGCATCCATAATCTGTTGGCGGGTAAAGACCCAGCCAGGACGACGCGCCAGAAAATGAAGCAGGCGAAACTCGGTCGACGTCACCCGAACTTCCTGACCAGCCACCTGGATTTCAAAACGGCCCGGGTGAATAACTAATTCGCCGGCCTCGATATATGCCGACTCGTCCAGTGCCGGAACCAATTTTTTGCGCAGAACAGCTCGGATTCGGGCAATAAGGACTTTGGGGCTGAACGGCTTGGTGACATAATCGGAGGCGCCCATCTCGAGCCCGACCACGATATCGGCCTCTTCTCCGCGGGCCGTAAGCATGACAATCGGAATCTGGCGAAGATCGGGATCGCCTTTAACGTGCCGCGTAAACTGGAGACCGTCCTCACCCGGAAGCATTATGTCGAGGACGATTAAATCTGGCCGGTCTCGGCGGGCCACTTCCCAGGCATCCTCGGCCATCCCAACACCGGTAACCCGGTACTCTTCCTTTTTGAGATTGTACGTGATCACCTCCAGGATATCACGTTCATCCTCAACTACAAGAATATGTTCTTTTGATGCCATCCATTCATCCCCTATGCAGTTCCAACATGAGTGATATATTTTTATTAATCCAGTGTTAGCAATTGGCGAAAGTTTCGCATGATTACCACTTTCGGGAACAAATGACAATGTTTCCCGGTATGCATAGGCAAAGAAGGTATGCCCCACTGGGCGTTTTAACAGAACAATAACAAACCTCAAACAATATCTTTGCAGAGATCGCCTACCTTGGCCCGGATTTAAATGAGGTAATTATCGCTGTGGCGATTGCATGTTCGGAGGATGACACCGTGATCATAAAAAAACTCTTGCTGACCACACTATTTGTTGCCGTCGCCCTGATGCTGGCTTCCTGTGGCAAGGTTCAACTCGAAGAGCGAAAACAGGTGAATGCCGAAGGCCAAACCGAGATATGGACAGTCACCAAAAGCTCCAGCGGATTATATGTGAAGCATGGTGAATGGAAACGGCTTCATGAGAACGGCTCTGTTGATATCATCCGCAATTACAAAAATGATCAAATGCACGGGGAGACTGCCAGCTATTTCTCTGACGGCAAAACCCGCCTGACCGGTTCGTTTAAAAACGGCAAAAAGGATGGACTCTGGGTCCACTATTACAGTAATGGGCAGAAGTTCTGGGAAGTTGGATACAAAAACGATATGCCTCATGGCCTCCAGCATAAATGGTCTGAAGACGGTAAGGACTTCGAGGATGGCGAATTCAAAGAGGGTAAACGCCACGGCCACTGGATTGTCTGGCATCGCAACGGCCAGAAACGCAGCGAGGGGGATTATGTGGACGGCGCCCGCGATGGTGCCTGGAAATGGTGGTACGCCAACGGCCAGGTGTCATCGGAAGGAACCTACAATTTGGAATCCCGCGTCGGCCAGTGGTATGATTACTGGGATAATGGCCAGATCAAGAAAGAGTACAGCTTCGATGATGAGGGTTACCTGCAGGGTCATTATGTCGAGTACTATGAAAATGGCAAGAAGAAGATCGAGAACGATGTCGTTTTTGGTAAAAAACATGGTCTCTGGCAGGAATGGAACGAGGCTGGCATCCTGAAGACACAGATGCATTATGACAATGGAGTCGTGATTCGCGAAGATTCGGTCACAGCCGATGGCCAGGTTGTGGATGCAGGCGCTCAGGATGGCGTCTGAGCTCTTGAGATAATCGGCGAAGTATAACGACGGGCTCTGTGTCAGGGCCCGTTTTTATTATGCGTGATTGCGAAGCATCAGTTCTTTCGGGTGCGGTTTGAGATACGTCTGGTTGGCGATGTACTCTATCTCGAAGCGATCGACAAAATGCCCGAGCAATGTCACCGGCACCACCAGCGGTACCAGTCCTTTGCGGTAGTCCTCGATCACACCGATAATCGATTGTTTGTCGCGGGAATCGAGATGATCTTTAAGAAAACCGAGTATATGCTGCAGGACGTTAGTGTGTTTTTTGACAGTTGCTTTAATCGCCAGTGCTTCCATGAATTGCTGCATATACAGATCGCGGAACTCCGATGGTTTGTGTTTCTTGATTGCCGCCACCAGTTGACCCATAATTTTATAATGCTTGTTACTGTGCGACATGATTAAATACTTGTTGGCCGAATGAAAGACCACGACTTCGCCCCGCTTGAAATGACCGCCGGCGAATAATTGCTGCAGGTTATGATACGCAAAGACACGCTCGATGAAATTCTCGCGAATGATCGGATCATTGAGGCGCCCTTCTTCTTCGACCGGCAGCAGCGGGTGTGATTCAATCAGGCGGGCGGCATAGAGCCCTCTTCCCTGCTTTTTCGGCATGGGTGAGTTTTCATAGACTTTCACCCGTTCCATCCCGCAGGTGGGTGAATCCTTTTTCAATATGTAGCCACTTATACCCGCGATATCATCTTTGGCGATGCGCTGCCGGCTGTAGCTGTTCATTTTGTTGGTCCAGTCGGTTTTCGTTTTGGTGCCGATCAGACTGGGATTATCGGGTGAACCCTCGAGGCGGATCGTTTCACGCGGTACGCCCATCCCGACTTCGACTTCAGGACACACCGGAATAAATCGGAAATACTCGGCCAGGATATCGGTGCTGTAATGATACCGTTTGTGCTGGCCATCGAAGCGCACTTTCTGTCCCAGAAGACAAGAACTGATGCCAACGGTTATCGGTGTTTTTCTTTCCCTGATTCGCATATTCTCACACCTTCCGCTCCCGTGACCCGGCCCCCCGCGTATATCGCAGCGCATATTTAACAATCGCCTGCGCCATGCCTTTGAACACGATGACGTGGATGGGATAAATACCGTACCAATATACATGACCGGTCAGACCCTTGGGATAAAAATATGCGGTTTGAGTCAGCGTCGAGTTTTTGCCATCACCGCTGCGTACTCTGAATTCAAGCCAGGCCGTGCCGAAGGCTTTCATCTCAGCGAACAGCAAAATCCGCGTGCCGGGCTGTACGTCGATCACTTCCCAAAAATCGACTTTGTCACCCTTGTGCATGCTGATTGGGTCGGGCCGCCCGCGCCGCATGCCGATTCCACCGAGTAGTTTGTCGATAAAGCCACGAATGGTCCAGAGACTGTCGGCAAAGTACCATCCTCTCTCTCCACCAATTGCTTCCACAACACTGAAAAGCTGCGACGCCGGCACTGCGGCATCGAGGGTACGGGTATCGGTCAGCAGGTGCGACTTATCGGTTTCAAACGGTTCCGGATATTCGCTTCCCCGGGGCCAGGCATCGCCCGAGCGCAGGGTGAAATTATGCAGAGCGTGGCGCACGGCCTGCTCGAATGACATCGGCTGGATGGGGAAGACATCATCGGCTTTGGTATTGTGGCACACTGTTTCGGAACGAAGGCTTTCGATCAACGATTGCGCCACAGCCGTGTTGATCGGCGTCACGAAATTCACCCAGTAAGATGAGAGCCGTGGTGTCAACACGGGTACCTGTATTAAATATCGTCGCAGGCCCAACACGCGGGCGACCGTAAGCATCATCTCTCGATAGGTCAGAATATCCGGTCCGCCGATATCGATAATTTCCCCGGCGGTGCTTTCATAATCGAGACAGGTGGCAAGATATTCAATAGCATCTGATGTCGCGATCGGCTGGGTGTTGATGTTGACCCAGCGGGGACAGATCATAAGCGGGAGACGATTGACCAAATGGTGGATCATTTCAAATGATATACTTCCCGATCCGACCAGAATCGCAGCGCGAAATTCGGTTACGGGGATGTCCGATGAACGGAGAATGTCTCCGACTTCATGGCGGCTGCGCAGATGCGGCGATTGCTTTTCGCTTTTTTCCCCGAGACCGCCGAGATAGATGATTCGTTTGACACCGGCTTCGCGAGCTAAATCGGCTGTATTCTGCGCGGCTGTACGATCGAGTGATTCGAATTTACCTTTCCCGGAGGCCATGGAATGAATGAGATAGTAGACGACATCTATATTGTCAAAGGCTTCCCGGCAGGAGTCTTTTTCGAGGATATTTCCCTGATGCACCCTGACAATCTCGGGCAGATCAGCGCTGCCGCTGCGGCTCATGCTGCGGACAGAATGATGGTCTTCAAGCAACCGTGGAATCAAAGCGTTTCCGACGTAACCGGATCCACCGAGGACAAGGATGTTCATGTGTTCTCCTCGCCGAACAGCTTTTCGATTACTTTGTGCCGATAATCGAATATCTGATATAACTGACGTTTGACTGTCAGGGCACGGGCCATTCGTCCGACCCAGCCCAGCGGCATGACATAGTTGACTTCGTCGATTACTTTCGTTCCGCCGTTTTCTTCAACAAAACGATGAGTGTGATGCCAGAGCAGGTAGGGTCCCTTGAGTTGAACATCGACAAAGCTCTCCGGCGGGTTGTAATCCATTATTAATGTCCGCCAGTGGGTACGGACGCCTATAATTCCAACCGAATAGTCAATCACAGATCCGGTGCTCATCGGGACCGGTCCCGGGGTCAGGATTTTAAATCCGAGTGACGCCGGTGTGAGGCGAGCCAGGTTTTCCGGCCGTGAAAAGAAATCGAAGACTTTATCGCGCGGGCAGGGGACGAATTGTTCTCTATGTAATTTATAAACTTTCATCATACGATTCTCCCTGTTGTTCAGCCTGAGTGTGTTGCAGTATAGGCTTCAACATCGAACTTACGGCGGCAACCATTGGCATTCATATAGCGAATTTTACCGAAAATGTCGCGTTCAAACCAGGGGCGATCGTGGACACCGCCTATTGACCAGGCCACGCCGACATAACCATTGGGATCACGGCCATCGAGTTCATAGCGATCATTGAGATAACCAGCGATCTCCATCGCTTCTTCCGGAGAGGGTGTCCATTCCAGTATTTTCTTGGCCCAGTACATCCGCATGTAGCCGTGCATTTTGCCGGTAGTCATCATTTCGCGCTGGGCGGCATTCCAGAGATAATCATGTGTCTCGGCATTTTCAAACATCTCAGGGGAATATAAGAATTCCCGCGGGTCACTGCGATGATCATCGAGAGTTTTTTTGGCCCATTCGGGGAAGCCGGCGACTGAGTCGTAGTCGGGATTATAAAGGCAGTAATTGTCGGATAATTCGCGGCGGACGATCATCTCTTCGAGATAGGCCTCGGTGCCGCCAGTCTGGTTGTCGGCAGCCTGGACTTCCAGGGCAGCGCGCTGGGGTGCAATATGGCCGAAATGATAATAGGGTGACAGATTGGACAATGCGAAGCGATTGGGATCATTGCGGTCGTTGGCGTAGGCGGCCAGTTTGGTATTGATGAAGATATCGAGGATTTTGTGGGCGGCATTTTCGCCGGGTTGCAGCCAGTCGATTGGGGAAATGCTGGTGTCAACTTTGAGGGATTTACGGGCTTTGGTCCAGTCGGTGGAGGGCATTTTTTCGGGCCAGTCGATGGGGTGCTTTTTTAATTTCGGGAATTCAGTCAGAAACTCCGGCAGTTTGCGATGGATTTTCGGGCGGATGGTGCGGGCGGCAAACTCCTGTTTATTCGAAGTTTCCCAGCATGGGATGATATTATGGGCGTCGACTTCACTGACGGCGATATGAGAATCCTTGGCGACAGAATATTTCCATTTTCGGTGGATTTTCAACGGCGAGAAGTCGGTGATAATAGCGCCGGGGTTGTGTTTTTTGATGAATCTTGGAAGCTGTTCGACCGGGTCGCCGGAAAGAAGCAAGAATGGGATATTTTTCTTTTTGAGGCTGGCTTCAACCTGTTCGAGGCCTTTAAGCATGAAGCTGTATTGCCGGATGGTCGCGCCCAGAAACGACGGTGCCAGGGTGAAGACGACGGCCAGAGGTTGTTTGTATTCGAGGGCTGTTTCCTGAGCATACAGCAATGCCCAGTTGTCTGACGCGCGCTGGTCGCGGCTCATCCAGTAGACGACGGGGCCAGTGGAGATGGCAATGTCGTTCAGTTTTCGAATTCGTCGGGTATCGACAGTCATATATCGTCCTTGAGGTTGTGTATTGGGGAGTGCCGTCCCTCGCTGGAATATAACAAAAAAAGCGGCGAGGTGTTCGGATTTCATCGCGGATAATTATAAAGTTTACGCCTGTTTCAGGAGCATCATTTTACTGATGGTTTCGGCGCCATCGGGATCGGACATTTCAATTTTGGTGAGTTCCCACTCATCGTCGGTAGGGATTTCGGCCAGTACGCCATTGCCCTCCGGCAGTGCATTACCGTCGGCTGAAAAGATCAGCACACGGAGAATGCCCGGTGATGTTACCGATTGTAAGCAATCCATACCTGGTACAGTGATTTCGCCGACACGGCCATTTCCGGTCAGTTCAAAGTAAACAGTGCCGATATCGTGCCGGGACCTGTATTCGATTGTGCACTCACCGAATTATCATTAATCGATTCGCTGCAAAGAATAAATCCGGATAAACTGAAAATAAGAAGAAACAGCGCGCCGGAGAATACGGCAAAAGAAAGTTTAAGATTGGTTTTTGAAAGATCCATAACTCCCGCGCTGTGACGATAAAATGTAAAAGCGAATATAGTTAATTTATAATACCCCTCTTCCCTGAATTTGTAAAGGGAGCTTATTCAGTGTCGGACAATAACTCCAGAGCAATAAAGTCGTGATTATTATATGGCCGGATGGCTGAGATGACGGCGGAGCCATGGTTAGTGAAATCCGGGGAGGCATTGCCCTCGATAGTGAGGAAGATATTATCGCCGAATTCGGTCGCAAAGCCGGTATGGTCCCAGTCGAAGGTTGAGCGGCGACGCAGGAAGATGGCGCAGGGTGGTTGATCCGTCATGGGGGGGCCATTGTGGTGATGGATGACCATCTCGCGCATTTGTCGGGCGGTAATCAGGCGGCCGTGGCGGAGGGCATCGGCAGCCAGATCATCGCAGTTAACTGACTGGATAATGGGTGGTTCGCGGCCGAGTTCGGTAGCGGCCTGTTTGAGAATGTAAGAGACGAATCCGGCACACCAGGGGAAGTTGTCGCCCTCGTGGCCGTGCATGTAGAGGCGTACCCACGGTCCCATATTCTGTCCGCCGACTTCGCGGGGGTGCTGGTCGAGATGCTGCCGGGCGATGCGGGCGGCGGTCTCGTGGAAATTAGTTGAGGGATGAGCGGGTGTTTGCAGCGCGTTCAGGAGTGGAGCAATCATAGCGGCGAAGGTAACCGGACCAACGGTACCATCGGTTTTGAGACGTTTCATTTTCTGAAACTGCCGTACGGCGAAATCGGTCACGGGCCCGAAGTGACTGTCGATTTCGACGGTCAGGTGGTGCAGGCAACACCATTCCTGCACACGTTTGACCTGCCATCCGCGGTCGCCCCGCCGGATGATTTTCTGAAGCGTCGTCTCATCCCTCATACCAGGCGGGGCGCGGAGGCAATCACCATCGGATTGGTGGTGATTATGGCAAATGTGCTACACCATTACCATTGCAGTTCGCCGCTGGATTTGTATTCGGTTACACGGGTCTCGAAGAAGTTCTTTTCTTTGCGGAGGTCCATGATTTCCGACATCCACGGGAACGGGTTAGTGACCATGTAGACAGTAGGCAGACCGATGCGTTCGAGGCGGCGGTCGGCGATATACCGGACATATTGTTTGACGACGGCGCCATTGAGACCGAGGACGCCACGCGGCAGGCAATCGTCGGCGTAGGCGCATTCGAGTTCGACAGCGCGTTTGATATTTTCGACGATAGACGCTTTGAATTCATCGGTCCAGATATCGGGGTTTTCGACAATGATCGTGTTGACCAGGTCGGTGCCAAAGGCGAGATGGACGGATTCATCGCGCAGGATATACTGGAATTGTTCGCCGACGCCGACCATCTTGTTCTGGCGCAGGAAGGAAAGCATCATAGCGAAGCCGGCGTAAAAGAAGATGCCTTCCATGATGACATAGTATCCGATCAGGTCAGCCACGAAGCACTGGATGTGATCTCTTCCCTGCGCAGTGAAGGTCGGATCGAAGATCGACTGGGTCATATTGACAACGAATTCATCTTTGGCGTGGATACTGGGGATAGTCAGATACATGTTGTAGACATCATCGGGATCGAGGCCGAGGGAATCGCAGCAGTAGATGAAGGTGTCAGTGTGGATGGCTTCCTCAAACGCCTGGCGCAGGAGGTACTGGCGGCATTCGGGATTGGTGATGTGGCGGTAGATGGCCAGAACGATATTGTTGGCAGTCAGGCTTTCGGCGGTTGAGAAGAAGCCGAGATTCCAGAGGATGAGGCGGCGTTCGTCGTCGGTCAGACCACCCGGTTTGCGCCATAGTTCGATATCCTGCTGCATGGGGACTTCTTCGGGTGTCCAGTTATTGGCGACGCCATTTTTGTAATATTCCCGGGCCCAAAGGTATTTCATCGGGAGGATTTTGTTGGGGTCGGTATGCGAGCAGTTGAGAATTGTCTTCCGGTTGTTGATTCCGGTTTTGCCGGTGTTATCCATTGTCATATCCTCCATGATTTACTGACAGGCTTCGCAGTCGGGATCATCGATATTACAGGCCGCAACAGTTTCTCTGATCATTTTGGTTTCGGGTGATTCTGCGGCGGTTGTATCTTCTTCCCCGCGTTTGAGGGCCGGGGCTCCGGTCGCTTGCGCGGCGCCACGGGTGGTGTAGGCCTTGTTGATGGAGACAGTGCTTTTTTCGACACCGGAGGCGGCCAGCGTGCGCAGATAGTAGGTTGTCTTAAGGCCGGTGCGCCAGGCGTAGAGATAGATATCGGAGATGCGCCGTCCGGAGTTGGTGGCGAGGAAGATGTTAAGCGACTGGCTCTGGTCGATCCATTTGCCGCGATGGGCAGCGGCTTTGATAATCCATTCGGCGTCGATTTCAAAGGCCTCTTTGTATTTTTCCTTGAGGCTGGTTGGGATTGGTCCAATTTCCTGGATGCTGCCGTCGCGGGCTTTGAGGTCTTCCAGCATGCTCTGATTCCAGAGACCACGGGCTTTGAGATCATTGACCAGGTAGCGATTGATGACCGTGAATTCGCCGCTCATGTTTGATTTGACATAGAGATTTTTGTACACCGGTTCGATTGAGGGGTAGCAGCCGGAGATATTGGCGATGGTTGCGGTCGGGGCTATGGCCAGACAGTTGGAGTTGCGCATGCCGTGAGCGGCAATACTGTCGCGCACCGGGGTCCAGTCAAGGCGGCTGGTGCGATCGATTTCCAGTGGCAGGCCTCGCTCGGATTCGAGCTGATCGATGGTATCGATCGGCAGCAGGCCGCGGTCCCATTTGGAACCTATAAAGGAATCGTAGGCGCCGCGTTCGGCGGCAAGATGCGAAGAAGACAGGATGGCATTGTAGCTGATGAGTTCCATACTTTCGTCGGCGAAGCGGACCATCTCATCCGAATCGAAGTTGATGCCGAGCATGAAGAGGGCATCCTGGAAGCCCATCAGGCCGAGGCCGACCGGGCGGTGCTTCAGGTTTGACTGGCGGGCTTCGGAGGTCGGGTAATAGTTGATGTCGATGACGTTGTCAAGCATGCGCATGGCGACGCGGACAGTTTCGGCCAGCAGATGGCGATCAAGGTGGCCATTGATGATGTGCCGGGGCAGATTGATCGAGCCGAGGTTGCAGACGGCGGTTTCATCGGCCGAGGTGTTGAGGGTGATTTCGGTGCAGAGATTGGAGCTGTGGACGATGCCGACATGATCCTGCGGTGAGCGCACATTGCAGGGGTCTTTGAAGGTGATCCAGGGATGGCCGGTTTCGAACAGCCGGGTGATCATCTTCTTCCAGAGGGCGGCGGCGCTGACTTTTTTGAAAAGGCGGACTTCTCCTCTGTCCGCCTTTTCTTCGTAGGCCGCATACGCTTGTTCAAAGCGGCGGCCATAGAGTTGATGCAAGTCCGGTGTTTCATCGGGTGAGAACAACGTCCAGTCTTCGTTGTTGATGACACGCTTGATGAACAAATCGGGAATCCAGTTGGCGGTGTTCATATCGTGCGTTCGACGACGCTCATCGCCGGTATTTCGCCTCAGGTCGAGGAAGTCTTCGATATCGAGGTGCCATGTTTCGAGATAGGCGCAGGTGGCGCCGCGCCGTTTGCCGCTGCGGTTGATGGCGACGGTGGTATCGTTGGCGATTTTAAGAAAGGGTATCACGCCCTGGCTGTTGACACCGGTAGTGTTGATCATGGCACCGGTGGCGCGAATACTGGTCCAGTCGTTGCCGAGGCCGCCGGACCATTTGGAGAGTTGGGCATTATCACCGAGGGATTTGAAGATGTGGGTGAGATCATCTTCGACAGTAGTCAGGTAACACGAGCTGAGTTGCGGGTGATTGGTGCCCGAGTGGAAGAGGGTTGGAGTTGAGCAGACGAAGCGCAGGTTGGAGAGGATATTGTAAAACTGGGTCGCTCTCCCCTCGCGGTCTTCTTCGTTGAGAGCCAGGCCCATAGCGACGCGCATCCAGAACATTTGTGGTGTTTCGAGGCGGCGGCCGGATTCATCGCGCTGGAAATAACGGTCATAGAGGGTTTGCAGGCCGAGCTGCCCAAGAAGGCGATCGCGTTCGGGATCGAGAGCATCGGCGAGGCGAGCCAGATCGAAGTCGAGCAGAGCCTTGTTCAGGCGGCCATTTTTAACGCCGAGCATGAGATTAGTTGAGAACGATCCGCGGTAGCGGGCGGCGAATGCCTGATTGTCGAAGGCGGCATCGAAGACTTCGCGATAGAGTGATTGCATGAAAAGGCGTGCCGTGATTTCGGAATAGCCGGGATCGCGTTCGATAAAATTTTTGGCGGTCATAGTGGCCAGGTGGGCGATTTCATCGGTAGAGATGCCCTCGTAGAAACCCTGTTCGCAGAGTTCGACAAGCTCGGCAACCTGCACGACGCCCTCGTAGCCATCGACCGCATGCTGGAAGTAATGGCGCAGTTTATGTTCATCGAAAGGCTGGCTGGTGCCATCGCGTTTGGTGATCATGAGTTGCCCTGACCGAAGGCGGTTGAGATCACTGCGCTTGCGATCTTCACGAACTTTGCGGCGCCGTTCACGATAAAGAATATAGGCTTTGGCGACATCGAAGAGACCGGCTTCCATTAGGGCCTGCTCGACCATATCCTGGATGCGTTCGACATCGGGCATTTCGTCGGGATAGCGGGTTTCAAATAATTCACAGACACGGGCAGTAAGCGCTTGCAGTTGATCATGGTCCACCATGCCGCGCACCACTCGCATGGCCTTTTCCATAGCGGCGGTGATTTTGGCGGGATCGAAATCAAGGATGCGACCGTCTCGCTTTTTAATAGTTTGCATGAAATTCCCTATCATGTTGAATGTTTCCGGTATATGGCACAGACGCCCCCTATGACGGAATAATCGAAGAGTCATCCCGCTGATGCTGCCCGGAGGGGCGGACGAAACAACAGTTTTAAGAATTTGGCGGCCGTCGTGTTTATGCCGGCCGCGGCGGGTCGGACGTGATACCGGTCTTAATTGCCCATCGTGTGACCGCCGATACGTTCGTGTCCAACCAAACGCTCCCAATAAATACGCGTCAAACCATCAATGCAAGATAAAATTTATCCATATTATGATTTTTTTTCAGCGGCCACCACAAGGTGTTGTGGTGGCCGTGGGATTTTGGAATTTATCAGCTTTCAGGGCTGATCAGGAGATCATTGCGCTTTAACCGGAGTTTTTCGAAGCTGTCGGCGGAGATCACATAGTACCAGTCGGCAAAGCGTTGATTGAGTTCGATAGTGCGATTCTGGGCGTTTTGATAGCGCGTGCGCCATTTTTCGTGAGTATCATAGAGCTTTTTCATTTCGTGGTCGGTAGCGGTCCAGAGGCTGTCGGCTTTCTTCTGGAATTCCATGTCGGGTGGTTTGGGCGGTTCGGGCAGGACTTCGGGTGCGAACTGGGCGGTGATAAAGAGATAGCGGTTTTCGGCAGACTGGTCATCGGTCTCCCCTGCTTGGTTGTTACCGGCTGAGACAGCGAGGCCGGTGCCGTAGAGGATTTCGCCGAAGCGGAGGATATAGTTGACGCCCTGGGAGCTGCGAACCCAGAGTTCTCCCTCGTTGGATTTCAGTTCGCCATCGCGCGTGAAGAAGAAGCCTTTGCTCTGGAGGGAGCGGAGATCGCTGTTGTCAAGCTGGAGTTCGCCGCCGGAGGCGGTAAGGTTGCCGGAAATGCCCTCCGGTTTGGGCCGTACACCGACGATGCTGAGATTATCGATTTCAGTCAGCAGGGTTTTGACTTTGGTGGTATCGAGGCTACGGTTTCCGGTGGTTTTGTCAAGGGACCATGCGGTGCCGGATTTGGAGAGGACAATTTTGTCGCGGTCGTTGATGGTTCGGGTGCGTTCGTTGATGCTGTAGTCGAGGAGGGTGACGCGGTCGATGTTGTTCTTTTCGACCTGCAAAAGATCGGTATCGATCCATTCGGCGAAGTTGGTGGAGAAGCCATAGTCGACTTTGGCCACATAGGTTCGTTTCTGATCAGGGAGACGCACGAAGCGAAAACCCGGGCGACCCTCAACTTCATCGCCGACGATGATATCGGCGAGAACGTTGTCGTTTTCGTCCTTGAGGATCACGTGGGTACCACGACCGGTGAGTGCGACGGCTGATTCATCGAGGGGATCGATGACACCGCATTGTTCGTGGTCGGCGGGATTGTCGGAGCGGAAATCAGCTTTGGTAATATCGATGACAGCGGCGGCGGTTTGGGCCAGCCGGTCTTCGCCGTCGGCCGGGTAGTTGTGATGCGACGGTATGGTCCAGCGGCCGTCGGAAAAAGTCACTTTGAATGGTTTCGGTTCTCCGGTCTCGGGGTCGAATTCGATAACCTCCAGGGTAATAGCCCGGTTGGGGTCCGTGAATTCGGGAAAGAACTGCTGCCCGAGGTCCTGGAATTCTTCGGGCGTAATCTGCCGTGGTGCGGCCAGGATGGCAATAACCAGCAGGGCCGCAGCGGCGGCAGCAAACATGAGGGTTTTTTTGGTCTCGTCCATGGCTAACTCCTTAACCGTCGGGCGGCAATGGTTCCCTCGTATTCCCGGCGGCGGCGGCGGACGAAGATGATAACGCCCATGATGAAGACCGGGATGGGAGGGATCAACACCGCCATCATTTTGATGCGGGTTTGAATCTGGCGGATGGCCATTTCCATATTCTCCAGGCCGGCGGCGATAGTGGCATCGCGGCGGGCTTCGATAGCGGTGCGGGCGGCCTCGAAGCGTTTGTTTTCAACTTCCTGAAGATTACGGACCATTATTTGTTTGGTTTGCTGATCGAGATCGGTGCGCTGGCGGACGTCGTTGACTTTTTCATCGAGACGGGTCTGAGCGACCGAGAGTTCCTGGCGGGCTTCCTCCTCGGCTTGGCGTTCCTGCTCGAGGCGGCGCCTGATAAATTCCTCGGTACGGGCTTCGACCGCGGTCAGGGTGCGATGTCTGATGCGCCGTTTACGAAGATCGATAAAGGATTCATCGCCGGCCAAAAGGTCGATGCTGTTGAGGAAGAAGGTGATATTGTCGAAGTTGTAGCGCTCGATTCCGGCGGCGCGCAGCTGGAAAAACTGATCCGAGATAAAGTCAATATCGGATATGACAATGACATTGACTTCGGCGGCGGTAGTGGTATCGGCGGTTGGGATTGTCCCCCGGTACCGGGCGGCGACGACATAGGGCATGGCCGTGGTCAGGCGGCGGGGATTGGGGTTGATACTCAGGCCGAAGAAACCACGCTGGACCAGGTTGAACCATTGATGCTGCCCGGAGACTTCGCCTGTCTGCAGGAGGGGTGTGAAGGAGATTGTGTTTTGTACAGGTTGTTGAAGATGTCCGGGGTACATCAGCACGACTTCCTGCAGACCGGAGGTTACGGGATTTTCGGCATTGAAAGCATGCGGGTTTTTATTGCCAGAGCCGATAAAGACGACTTCCTGCTGCAGGGATGAGATGTCGGGATGCGGGTTGTAGGCATCCCAGATGACCTGCTGGTGATTCCAGTTGATGCCGAGGTCGTTCATGAGGGAGGCGATATCGCCCTTGGGAGTCACATTCTGGTTCTGGTTACTGGCAAACGGATTAGTCTGGGCGTCGGAGGGGATAACCGGAGAGAGCATGAGATCAACCAGTGGCATGGGGTCGGCCAGGATGATGGTCGGATGGCCGGCGGTGATATAGTTTTTGAGATAAATCATCTGTTGATCGGAGAGTGTCGACGGCATCGCGACCAGGAGCGCGTCGACCTCTTCGGTGATGGGGGCATCGGGCTGAATCATGACGACATCGTATTGCTTTTCAAGTTCGGAGACTACTTGCCAGCGCGGCTGGCGCCGTCCGGATTGGAAATCGAAGTCGCCGAACAGCTTGGCCCGGGTGGCCAGGACGCCGATTTTTTTGCGTTCGGCCTGGGCGACGGAGCGAATGCTGCGGACGAGTTCATACTCGACCGGCAGGCCGCGTTCGAAGAAGGGGATGACTTCTTCCTGGGCGCCGCTGGTGAAGGCGACCCCCATGAAAACACGGGCGTTGGAAGCGCTGGCGCTGCCGGGTACAAACATCTCGCGGTCAGTGATGCCGAATTTCTCACGGGCGCTGCGGGCCTGTTCAGTGTAGGGTTCGGTATCGTAGATGTTGACCTGGACGCGGCCGGCGGCGAGAGCATCGATTTCCTCCAGCTTACCTATAAGATTGGCGCGGGTTTCGACAATATTCTGCGGCACTTCGGGACTGATAAACGCCTGGATGAGGACTTTGCGATCTTCGGGCAGGGAGCGGATCAGATCAGTGGTTTCGCGTGAGAGCGAATGCAATTGCTCGGCGGTAACATCGAAGCGCAATGGCAGGCGGCCGATGATGGTCACCAGTGCGAACACGGCGATACCGAGTGAGACCGCGCGGACAGCATGGTGTACCCACATTTTGTAGCCGCCGGCGCGGGCCGGCCAGTGGCGGCGCCCGACAATCACAACGTTGACATAGATCATGACTGCCGCCAGAGCGATGAAATACAGCAAGCTGGAGAGGCTGACGATACCTTTCGCGAAGTCATGGAAATAGTCGATGACGGCAATCTTACTCAGGATGTTTTGCAGCCAGGCGCCGGTGAGCCATTCGATAGAACCGGCGTAGATAAATATGCCGCAGAACAGAACGCCGAGGATAAAGCCGATGGTGGCATTGGCGGTCAACAGTGAGGCAAACATACCGACAGCCAAAAGGGCGGCGCCCATCAACCAGTAGCCGAGATAATTGGCGAATAAAAGGCCAAGATCGGGACTACCCAGCCAGAACAGGACGATGACATGGCTGATGGAAATCACGACGGCGGCCGTATAGACGCCAAGAGCGGCGAGGTATTTTCCGAGGACGACATCGAGATCGGTTGCCGGCAGGGTAAACAGGAGCTCGTCGGTCCCCTGACGCCGTTCTTCGGACCATATGTTCATGGTCAATGCCGGAATGAAAAAGAGCATCAGCAGCGGGAAATAGAAATTAAGCTGATCGAGGTTGGCCAGGTTATTGGCGAAAAAGCGCTCCTGCCAGAAAGCGGCTGCGGCCGAAAGGAAAATAAACACAGTAATAAACAGGTAACCGGTCGGATTGTTGAAATAGAGCTTGAGGTCGCGGCGGGCGATGACCGAGATGACATGAATATTCAGATTCACTGGTCACCTCCTTCCCCTGCAATACCGGTGCGGCCATAGTCAGTCAGTTCGTAGAATGACTGCTCGAGTGATTTATCCTGACGGAGTTCCTGCGGGGTGCCATCGAAGACAAAGCGGCCGTTGTGGATCAGCAGCACGCGGTCGGCGACCGCCTCGACCTCCTGCAGAATATGTGTCGAGAGCAGAATTGTCTTGGTCTGGGCCAGATCGGAGATATTGTCGCGGAATTCACGGATCTGGTTGGGGTCGAGTCCGGCGGTGGGTTCGTCCATAATGACGACATCGGGATCATGGAGCAGTGCCTGGGCCAGTCCGACGCGCTGACGATACCCGCGTGAGAGTTTGCTTATCGGCTTTTCGAGGACCGTGTGCAGGCCGCATTGCCTGATCACGACTTCGGTGCGCTCAGCGATCTGCGTGGATGTCATATGCCGCGCCTGGCCGAAGAACATCAGCAACTCCAGCGGGGTCATGTTTTCATAAAGCGGGCCGTTTTCGGGTAAATATCCCAGACGATACGAGGCCGCCAGACGATGGGTGGCGACATTGGTACCGGCAATAAATGCCTCTCCCCGGCTGGGTCGCAGGAACCCGGTTAAAAGCCGCATGGTTGTGGTTTTTCCGGCGCCATTGGGGCCGAGAAAGGCGACAATCTGGCCCTGCGGGATGGTGAACGATAAATCTTTGACGGCAATAAAATCGCCATAGAATTTGGATAACCCACGGGCCTCAATCATAGTTTGCACAAAGGTTTCCACCATATACATCCCTCATTCCGTTTGTGTGCCATAGGCGTCACATATGATATCTTGTGGATTTAGACTATGAGTATATCCAAATCGGGCGGGGCTGTCAAGGGCTGAGCAAGGCCGCCTGATTTGAGATAACTCACTACCCTATCATGCCTTAAATTGGATTATAGTTGGTAAGTGCGGGGTGGTTCTAGAGAAAATAAAGCGCGCGTCTGATGGGATCCGGGGGTATGGGGGGAAATATGCCGCGCCCCTGAAGGGGTGCGCCACAACCTGGACAATAAAATTGAAAGCTGCGTCTGGGATGTCGAAACCTGCTTTGCCTCGCGAATCACCTGCGCTTCGCTTGAGCAAGGGATTTCGACCTGTGGTAGGCTTTGTCGCACCCTGCGGGTGCGGTACCGGGGGTATGGGGAAAGTATGACGCGCCGCTGAAGGGGCGCGCCACAACCTGGACAATAAAATTGAAAGCTGCGTCTGGGATGTCGAAACCTGCTTTGCCTCGCGAATCACCTGCGCTTCGCTTGAGCAAGGGATTTCGACCTGTGGTAGGCTTTGTCGCACCCTGCGGGTGCGGTACCGGGGGTATGGGGAAAGTATGACGCGCCGCTGAAGGGGTGCGCCACAACGGGGCAGTGGTAGTTTTGGTCGCACCCTGCGGGTAGGGTTTGGGATTACCAGCCCATAGTGCCGGGGGCGCCCTTGAATGGACCAACGATGTTGGAAGTTATCCATCCACCATAGAAATTGCCGGGCTGGGGCTTGGCCTGTTCGTCGCCGACAAAGCAGGCATCCATGGGGCCGGCATAAAAAGCGACATAGTCTTTGATTATTCTAAAGCGATCGGTGGGGTTGGGGTAATACCATGCCGCGCGCTCGGCGCGGCGGCCATCGACCTCGACAGTATAGTATTTACCGGCGCCCTTCCATTCGCAATATGAGTCGCCATCGGCTTTGTGGAGGTACTCCATTCTGATATCATCGGGCGGGATATAATAGACCGGTGGATGGCTGGTTTCAAGGACGCGTACCGCGCGGGTCGTATCGGCAATAGTCTGACCATTGAAGATGATACGGATGCGTTCAGAAAACGGTTCGGCAATCGGTGGCCGGGGATAATCCCAGACCGATTCCTGGCCGGGTCCGGGCATGATGCGTGCGGGATGGGACATACTTATCTCCTTTTATATTACAACGGTTGTAAGTGATGGATTTGTTCCGTGGGCGCTCCCGAAGTGGAAATTGGAATCCGAGGGTGTATCGATTACCGCGAGCGAATGCCCGGGGGCGGTACGGGAAGTCAGGATGAGCAGTGGCCTGCGTTCATGGACCGCAGGCCACCACCCGAATACTGTTGCGGTATTGCAGATGCCGCTCGGGCGCTACGCGGTGAGTTCGGCCAGCTTTTCGCTGACTTTTTCGGCATGGCCGGCGGCCTTGACACTACGCCAGGTGTGGGCCACTTTGCCGCTGGGGTCAATCAGGAACGTACTGCGAATGACACCCATGCTTTCCTTGCCGTACATATTCTTTTTTCCGAAGGCGCCATATTTTTCCATCACTTTTTTATCGGGGTCGCTCAGGAGGGTGATTTTGAGTTTGTACTTATCGATGAATTTCTGATGCGACTCCGGTCTATCGGGCGACACGCCGAAGATACTGGCATTGAGCGTGTTGAAATCTTTCAAGTTGTCGGTAAATTCGCAGGCTTCCCTGGTGCAGCCGGGGGTATCGTCCTTGGGATAGAAATAGAGTACGACCCATTTGCCTTTCTGGTCGGTCAGTTTGACTTTGTTGTTGTCTTGATCGGGCAGGGTGAAGGCGGGGGCTTTGGCGCCGGTTTCGACGGTAGTATTGGCAGCCATGGTTACATCATCCTTTCTGCAGATGTGTGATGAATACTGATTCTAATTATCAATTACAACCATGGAAGCACCATTTTTGTTTCTGAAAACTGGTGAATCAGGGGATCACCTGATATGATATCCGCCGTGGAAGCAGCTCCCGAACCTGAGCGAGATGTGCAACGAAATTCGGCATCTGTTCGGGAGCGACATCATATTGTGAGATGTCGCGCAGTCGAATGAATGCGGTCGTATCCCCGATTTGTGCCGCTGATACTGTCACGCCTCCCCAGTGCTCGTACCAGGATGTATCGCTGACGGCAAGTTGCCATTGCGGTGGCGTTACAATTAAGATTGAGTCAAGATACCGATGAGGAAAATCAAAGGAAATTCCGGCGTCCGGATTGGACAGGGCTTGTGATTCGCAAAATGACTGACTGGAGAAGAAGTCGATGGAACAATAGCGCCGTTCGCCGACTTTATGAATGACATTGTTCATGGCACCGGTGAAGTTTACCTCCAGATAGGGTGGATCGGTGTCGGGATAGTCCTGATGGCTGCTTTCGGTTACGGTAAAGTGCTTGCCGAGGCCATAGAAATCGCTCTGGAACAGGACTTCCCTGCTGATGTCATAGTCGGATGTGAGGATACCGAGAACACGGTGGCGGCTGTTGCCATAGAGGCGAAAGGTCAGGTTGCCGGAAACACTTCGCTGGCCCTCGATGTTCAAATGGGCTGTCCGGGCGATACAGTTTTCCTCGGGGGTCGAAACAGGCGTGCGCACCAGTCCGCTGCCGCTTGAATCGAGCACAAGGACGTATCGGTTTTCGTCGGAAGCAGGCAAATCGCCGGGACGGCAGAAGTAGCAGGTCGGGTCCATCCAGATGGTATCGCCATCGGAGGCCGCAAACAGGATGGCATGATTGAAGATATTCATCGCCGGGATGTCAGGAAGAACCCGGCTGCTGCTGCCGGCATCGATCAAGACAGTTTTGACATCATAGCCGGCCGATTGCAGCATAGTGGCGTAGAGGGTTGACAGATCCTTACAATCGCCATAGCCTCGCTCAAAAGTCTCGACCGAGGGCGTTGGGATCCAGCCTCCGAGTCCGATTTCGATAGCCACATATCGTGTTTTCGCATCGAGGTAATCGTGCAGGTTATCGCAGAACTGTGCACAGGTTGTTTGCAGGGTATGGATTGAATCGACGACGTGTTGAAGTTTCGAATCGATCCTGAAGCATTCCTGCATCATTGTATAGCCGCTGCGGCTGAGGGTGGACCATGAAGTACCATCAATTACATTTTTGCCCATCGTGTAAATGGTCGGGGTGCAGAACACGGCCGGGATATATTCTCGGGTGATGTGGGCGCAGTCGTCGTGGTAGGGATAGGCGAGATTTTCGGCATGATACACCCGGGTGGTTTGTTTGCTATCTACAGTGATGATGGAATCGGGGGCGATTTTCCACTTGACGACTGAGATATCGAGATCGCTGGGAGTTGTCAGGACATAGACACTGCGCCTGGTCGGAATCTGCCGGATCGGGACGAAGTGACTGAGAAAAAACAGCGTTTTGGCTTCGTGTCGTGAGGTGACGATGAAATCATAGGGATACTGGCCGGGGAAGCAGCGAAACATATACTGGCAAATATCGGAAAAGACTTCGAAGGAGCCGAAGCCGCATTGGCGGAGGCCATCGCCCTTATTGAGTTTTTTGAGTTCTGTGCCGGCGGTGTCGGTAACGATGATCTCAATATTTTTAAGTCGGAAGAGGGAATTTTCGCCGGCAATATGGATGCCGTGGTTGGCGCCCTGATCGTTGAGTACGCGTACTTTCAGGACATGATCGGCGCGGAAAGCGCCTTTGTCGGAAACCACTTGCATGACGGAATCGAAGAGGACATAGGCATCTTCCTCGAGGATACAGCGATCCATGGTGGTATCCGGCAGGGAGGCATATTGGGCATAGGCCGTTTGCGCAAAGACAATACACAGCAGACAGACAAAACAGCAGATGCAGTGAGGGAAGTTTTTCATTCGGTATTGTCTCCGTCGGCCGGCGCGGGTGTCCCGGCGGTGTTTTGCGAGGCCATGCTGAAGATAATCTGGTCCTCACGGGCGGCCTCGATAGCTTCGAACATTGACTTGATGATGCCATATTCCACCTGACTGAAGAGGGGGCGTTCGATTTTGCAGGTCTGTCTGATTAAAAGGGTTCCGGCCTGTTTCTGTGTGGTTCGTTTGTAGGAAGCACCGCTGTGGGAAAGCGAGACCATCGGGGCTAGTTCAGCAATTTCAAAAGATTCGGGATAATGAACACGCAGGTACTGTCGATGTGTTTGTTCGAATCCGAAGTCGATGGGAAAGGTACGGGTTTCGGCGATGAACCTGTTTTTGGCCAGTGGCATGAAGCATGGTGAGACAAACACGACATCATCTATCTGTTCACCGCAATGCGGCAGGGCGAGGACCAGTTCGAACCAGAGGCGGTCGTCGATGGAATCATAGACTGCCGATGCGGACTGGATGTCATACGGGATAGTGACATTGGACAGCATGGTGTTGACGACTTCATTCTGTGAGATAGAATCTTTGATGAAGTCGGTATATTGATACATGCTGTGGCCGCGGACATGCATGGTCAGCGAGCAGATCGCGGAGCCATCGTCGTGGAGCCATAGTTCACTCATACAGTCGAGGCCGTTTTGGCGAGGATAATGCTGGATGGGGATCAGGTTGGAAGAATCACCTTCGACTTTGAAGCCGGCGTCAACCAGCAAATCCGGCTCGACGTAAGGAAAGCAGACATCTTCTTCGGCCGCATCGAGAGGAAACGAGATCGAGTCAATGGTGATATAGCAAATCTCGCGGTTGAATTGTGATAGATCGACGATTGTGTGCAGGGGGATGCCGTATTCATCGCGAGTTCCGATCCAGAGGGGGCAGGCATTGATACCTCTGCTTTTCAACAGTGCGGCCAGCAGGTTGTTTTTGTATTGAGCGGGTGCCCGTCCGAGTTTGAGGACATCGCGGGCGGAATTGATATCATCGTAGGCTTCGTAATCTTCTGTAATTTCTTTACGGACGAATTCATACAGAGTCTTAACGCAGGCCATGCCGGAATCATCGCCGCAAAGGGAATCAGCGACCTGTTTTATTGATGCGGTATCGCCGATGAAATCGACAAACCATTCTTCGAGCACTTCACCGAGTTCACCCCAGGTGCGTTGAAAGTTGACTTCGTAGTTGCCATAGGAGAATCTCAGCAGTCGGAAGCGCAGGGTGACAAGGCTGCTTTGTACGGCACTGGTATAGGGTTCGTCTTTGTATCCGGGGATGTTCGTCAGTTCCCATGTATAGAGGTCGCCGGCGGCCATCTCTTCGTGGACCGGTTCGCGTTTGTCTATTGGGACGCCGGTTTGGACAATGTTGAAGGTGTAGCCCATGGCGACATAGACTTCGTAGCGGGAATTCAGGGTAAACAGGCGATCCTGAAAAACCCAGGGGCGTAATTCGTTATCGCGACGGTAAGTGTATTCAACGATCGAGCCGGGAACAACGCCCTCGAAGGTGCCGGTGATGTAGCGGATATCGTCGATTTTCTTTTTGTACCAGGTTTGTATTTTTGTTTTGGTGCCATCGGGTGCGATCGCATGAGCTTTGAGCACGGAAACATCGGAGCCTTTGTAATAGGGTATTTCGATGCGCAGGGCGGCATCGGCACGATCAGGATCGAAGACCTTTATCCGGACATGACGGGTCAGCCAGGGATAGCTTTTGGTAGCGGTATCCATGCGGCCATTGTTGAAGATGATGACGGCAGCGGCATCGGGGACCTGCGGTGGCGGTCCCATCTCCCATTCTTCGTCGGTGATTTTACCGAATTTCTGGGCGGTGGCATATGATGCGAAAACTATTAGACAGCAGCAAAGCAGGGCGGCTGTCAGGCAAATGCGATAGAATTTTTTCATGATTCCCCCGAATTAGACGTGTCCCCTATCGATGTGAATATAAGCTATGTGAATTATAGAAGCAAGAGCTTAATGTCACTTTATCAATCTGATATCGTCCAGAAAGAGGGTGAGGGCGGTGTCGGGGGCGTGAAAGATGAGGCGGAAGGCGTAGACGCTGTTCCAGTCGAGGCTTTCAGCACGGGTGGCAGGGGATGATGCTGCGATGGGGAAGGTGATGATGCTCTCCCCGGCCGGGATGATAGTCGAGTCCAACCAGTCGGGGGTCAGGACAGTCTCGCGGGCATTGGCGATCTGGAAGTAGATTTTCAGGCTGTCGGTGTGGTCGAGGTAGCAGAGGGCCTGGA
>CAZGLR010000044.1:0-12661 GCA_964526635.1 uncultured Ignavibacteriales bacterium
TAACCTGGCGGAGCTTTTTGCCGATTTCGAGCAGATATTTTTGACGACAGCGGTATCCCCGCCGGATATCTTACAGCAACGTGGTAACGTGTTCACCATTCGGTCGGGAGCAATCGCCTGATATGCCGGGTCTTGTCATCGAAAATCTGGGAAAAGCATTCGATGGCCACTGGGTGCTCGAGGATTTTAGCCTTAATCTCAAGCCGGGCACTCTGCTGGTGGTGCTGGGACCATCGGGCTGCGGTAAATCGACCCTGCTGCGCCTGATCGCCGGGCTGGAGCAGGCCGATACCGGGAAGATCATCCTCGACGATATCGACATCACCGGCTTCGAACCGCAGAAACGCAAGACCGCGATGGTCTTCCAGAATTATGCGTTGTATCCGCACATGACTGTCTATGATAATCTCGCTTTCCCGCTGCGGGTTGCGCATACCAATAAATATGACATGGATGGCATCGTGCGCCATACGGCCGGCCTGCTGGAGCTGGAAAATCTGCTGGAACGCCGACCGGGACAACTGTCCGGCGGACAGCGGCAGCGCGTCGCCCTCGGCCGGGGCCTGGTGCGGCAACCATCGATTTTTCTGCTCGATGAGCCCTTGTCGAATCTCGATGCCGCCCTGCGCACCCGCATGCGGCAGGAAATTGTGGCATTGCAGAAAAACCTCGGCATCACGATGGTCTATGTGACGCATGATCAAATCGAGGCCTTAACGATGGCCGATCAGTTAATCGTGCTCAAGGATGGCGCCATCCGCCAGCAGGGAACACCCATCGAAATTTACAATATGCCGGCGGATACCTACGTCGCATCATTTCTCGGATCACCCAAAATCAATCTCTATGCCGATGATATCATCGACGGCAAAGCATCGCAGATTCCGGTGGAAGTACTGGCTAACATCCCCGATGGCCGCTATATGCTCGGGCTGCGACCGGAGCATATCAAGGTTGATTCCGATGGCCCCATCTATGGCGAAGTAATCGGCCTGGAATATGTCGGCCCGGTGACGAACTTACAGGTGCGTACTCACGGTCCGGTATTGACTGTTATCGATGAAGTCGGGCTGGTGACGCCGAGTATCGGGAAACATTTGTATTTGTCGATTCATCCTGGCAAAGTTCTGCTGTTTGATGAAAAAACCGGCCGACGGCTTCGTTTCGATATCGATGACGACTGATATCCACACAATCTCTTTAGAAGACAATTGCTGTAGATATTTCAATTGCACTACCACCGTTGAGCAAATATATTTTCAGCAATAACTATTTCCGGGATGCAACTTCATCTTTGTCTTTTCATCTAATCAATCACATACCCGCGTTACTCTATTTATTGAATGCGGGCAAAGGAGTTTTCATATGAAAGGTGTATGGATTCGCGCAATAGGATTCGGGCTTGTTGCTATAAGTGCGTTGATTCTCTCTTTCGGCTGCAGCAGTAGTGATAACGGCACCGGGACCGATGACGGTGGCAACCCAACGGCATCGGATTCGATTGTTGAGGTCGCCAACGATTCGCTGTCGACATTGATAGATGATCTGGTAAATAATCCCGATTCGGTCTTTCGACCCGATAATGTTGACTTTACCGGATTATATGATCTGTACCGGGAGGCATATGATTCCAATCCAGCTAACAATGATGCCCGTTTTGGGGTGGCGTTTTGCGGCATCATGACCTTTCTGGCCAATCAGACATTCAATGATATTTACGACGATCTCAAGAATCAATTCGATACCGGTAGCGGGCCATTTGATCCGGTTGTAATTTATACTCCCGGACAACAGGAATTGATGGGCAACAGCGTCCCCCTGGCGCCATCGGGTTTTGCCGGTATCATTCCGGATCTGGTGGGTATCGATGCGGTCTTGAAGGGTATCCCGACGGTCGATAGTTCAATTGCGAAAATGCAGGAAGTGATCGAGGATTCGCTGCTGCCACTTTTGCAGGAGGCATATACGCACCTCGATGCAATCACGGGAAACTTGGCCTATACGTTTATCATCACACCTGAAATGCAGGGCAATCCCGGGGCGGATTCAATCATCGTCGATCGGTCTGATTTTCTCGTGTTCCAGGCGGCGGTAGCCGGATTTCGCTCGGTGTTGCACATGCTGATTTCCCGCACGCTGGATATCGATATCTTCTCACTGGCGTCGATTGAAAACGCGCTCAATCAGGGCAATGGTATCCTTGTCTTGAGACCGGGGAATCATCTGCCTTTGGCCAAGACACGATTTTTGGAAGCGTTGACAGATCTTGAGGCGGCTATCGCATCGCTTTCGGCAGAAATCGGAACTAATCAGGATAACGACCTGATTCAAATCTATGCCGATGATCAGAATGACCTCAATGATGTACAGGAGGTTATCGATTCGGTCCAGCATTACTTCAGCGGGGCACAAACGGTCACGATTGATCCGGGAGGACCTGACGAATATTCCACAACCATCAATGTATCACAGTTGTTCGACAATCCGGTCAATGATCTCAAATCGATACTACCGGGATATACGCTGACACTCGAAGAAGTTCCCGACCTGTACAAGCTATTCGCCGATCAGCATTATAGCCGGGCGCGCTACTGGTTTTTGATGGACTCCCTGTATGGCATCCAGTATCCCGATGATACCACCATGTTCCCGGTACATATGCCCGATGACAGCACCTCGGACGACTTTTATCAGGTGATTGCGATGGAGGTAACCTATGCGAATCGGAGTATATTGCTGGGATGGTCCGATTTCGATCCGGTTTTCGAGTACTCTCCTCGCCAACATTATGAGTATCGTGTTTTTTACGATAATCCCACTGGTGTGGAAGCCTGCTTCACCTGGGATGCCAACTCCTGGGCCGAATGGATCTGGCCGAATCCGACTATGGGTGGTGTGTTGCCTGATTTGACCTCCGATGAGATAAAATCATTTATACCCGATTACGAGGCCGACTGGATCAAATCAACCTGTGATACACTGATCGAAGAAGATACCGAAGAAATGCTGGAATTAATTCTCGACCTGCTGGATTTCGATTGATGCCATGAACTGCGGCACTCAGTACATATTGATACCGTCCTCACTTCGAAGGGGACGGTATCTCCTGATTATTCTGCTCTGCTTAAGTTTTTGGGCGCCGTCGATGGCCACCGGCTTCGGCACAACTCATGTCACTGTGCAGCGCCTGCTGCAGGTCAATCATGATGATGCCGCCTCGTTTCACATCGGCGGTACCAGCTATGATATTGCCGTTGATCGGATATCGAGCCGATGGCGTCTCAACTTTACGCGCTTCGAGTCTCAGGACTGGCTGGCCTGGAACAGCCGGGGCAGCGATGCAATTCCATCGGATGGCGACTGGATATCGGTCAGTACGCCGTTGCGCGATGATTTCTCGGCGGTGGCGGTAACATACGACGCTCTGCCCGGTATTGGCAGACTGGAAGCAATAACCCGCCTGCGAGATAATTCCTGCCATGATGTCGTTTTTTCCGCCGGGATACGCTTTAATCGTGCGATACAGGCATCACTGACTTTGGGATCGCTTTATCTGCTGCCTTCGGCAGTGTCGATCTTCTATCATTCCGGGGCGGTCGATGAGTATCTTTCCACTGAAGGCGGTATATTGCAATTCAGGACGGCGTTAAACATGTATCGCACCGGCCTGGAAGCTCGCCTTTGGCCGGGAGTCAGTCTCAGCTATTCTCGTACCGTCGGCGATTTTGCCGAAACGTCGCCTGATCGGGATGTCGAATTCCACGCTATCCCGTCAGGCGAAATGAGATCCAATGCGATCCGCTTCAACTGGGTATCAAAGGATGGATTCCAGCTTACGGCGGCGTATGAACAGGGGATGGTCGATGGCTCGCTGAGGTTCTACTCGCATGATGATAAATTCGGTCACTGGGGCATAGTCGATGCCGAACTTTCGATATCGCGGGCAGGCCTGGAATGGCCGGGGTGGCATCTGTTTGCTGAATACGGCGACTTCCGGGGAAATATTGCCGGGCAAATTACCCCCGGTCCTTTCACCGAGGGCCTCGCGGTTTTTCTTGGCGAACGGCGCCATGTCATCGCCGACGGCAACCTTAACTGGTATCGTCTTGCGGTAGGACGCGGCGGCAAGCTTGCCTCGTGGCTGCATATGCACAGCATTGTCGATTTTTATTCTCTCAGACCTCGCGCCAGACTGACTACCTGGCGGCCGGCATTGTATGGTTTTGGGGTCGATGATCTGCGCCACGAAACTCTCGATATCACCGGATTGCACTTGATGCGAATTACAGTCACTCCCCAAATCCGGTACTCGGTCTTTCATCTCACCGCGCGTGTGTCGCAATGGATTCCGCTGGGCATCGAACAGCGCTTCACACCTGATGCTCAGGCAGAAGATCCGCCACCATCGCCCGCGCCCGCCGGGGAATCACAGGTGAGCAAAAATGAATCACTGACCTGGTGGGATGGTTTCTCGTTTTCCCTGCAAATATCTCTGCGATGGTAATAAAACAAAATGGCCCGCAGGGTAGCGGGCCATTTGGGGATTATTCATGATCTCAGCTTATTTTTCTTTTTCCTCCGCGACCGTCTCCGGCTTCGGATCACGAACTTCCACATTTCTCATGACCTCGAGCATTTCCTGCCATTTCTCCTCGGGCCATTCTTCGGCCTTCAGCGAATACTGTACGATAAACTGTCCGCTTTTTTCCCAGGTAATCGACCAGAGCTGAAGTTCAGCATGGCCATCAGTAAATTCGGGACAGCGAACTTCAAAAATAATCTGCCCATAGGGGGGCTCGTGAGTAAAACGGCGATGAATTTCCCAGGTGGCCTCGGGGCAGGTTTGCTGGGTACCAAGGAAAATCGTCCGGGCCAGTGTCCCCAAACCGATACCGCCCTCGGTGAAATATTCGATATCCACCGAGCCCATCTCGGTCCAATCTTTGGCACTTTGTCCCTCGGGATAGAAGAAAGCCATTTTACGGGTATCGGTTTCATACGTTTTGCCGATCTTCCAGTTGCCGTCGGCGGGCCATTCAACAAACACATCCTGCCGCGGGACTTCCGCTTTTGGGCTGATTTTGTCAACATCGGCAAAGGCATTGCCGGCCAGGATCATACCAATCAGGATAGCAGATAAGATTACAAGCGTCTTCTTCATCATGGGATTCCTCCAGGTGATTATCATCTGATATACATTATACATAAGATCGACGGTATCGTGCTAATTTTTTACCGGGCGCGGCCGCAGCGCCTGAGATTGGTCATATTTATTCGGCGCGATTTTATAATTTTTATTGCCCGTCCGGCTATGGGCCGTAAATTGAGCACTATGAAAACTCTGCGAATATGGATACCGCTGGTGGCCCTGTGCCTGTGCGCGATAGTCGCCGCGCAAAGTCTCGAAGATGAATTTCCCCGTGCCCAGCAGCTTTTTGCCAAAGCTCAGAGGTTAATGCGCGAACGGAACTATCCCGCCGCTATCGATGCGTATCAGGAACTGGTCTCCGGCTACAAATACTCTGAATACCGTGACTTATACCACTATGGCCTGGCCCGGGCCTATTACCTGGCTGGAGACATTCGCCGCTGCTCGGAAACACTGGCGACTTTCCACAGCCTGCATCCGAATTCCAATTTGCGATCATATGCGTATCATCTCATGGCCAACTGTGCTTATCGCAATCAACAGCTTGAATACGCTGTCCTGCTCTATTCGCAGGCGTACCGGATGACCGATGATGCTCGGCTGCGATCGCTGGCCGAGCGATCCATATTCGCCGCCGTGGAACACGGTTTCCTGCCCTCAGACAGTACCCTGACAGCACTTCCGGCGACCCTCGTCTGCCCGGTAAAATCACGAATCTCATTCCTGATGACCGGGTACTGGAGCGCCGAAAAAATCGACAGCTTTCTGGCCGACTGCCCGGCCACTGTCGTCCAGCCTGAAGAAACGACCGGAATCACCGATGATTCCCGGAATAGTGATGCTATCGTCGTGGCAGCCATGCTGCCACTATCGGGCGCCTATGCCAAATATGGTCAGGCAGTGCTCGATGGCGCTATCCTGGCCGGTGAGCAGGCCCAGCGGGCGAATGTACCGCTGGAATTGCGGGTATATGATACCAAGGCCGATCACCTGGTAGCTGCACGGATCGCCCGCCACGTGATGGCCGATCAGGTCGATGTTATCATCGGCCCGCTTTTGTCCAATATTGCCGCAACTGCCGCC
The DNA here is from genome assembly GCA_964526635.1 of uncultured Ignavibacteriales bacterium. GTDB lineage: Bacteria > Zixibacteria > MSB-5A5 > GN15 > JAAZOE01 > CAZGLR01. The sequence goes on from CAZGLR010000044.1 coordinate 6,233, forward strand.
GCCGCCCTGGCGCCGTCGCGAATTCCCGTGATCGTCCCGGTGGCCTCCGGGGCCGGTTTCACCGATTTGTCGCCGGATTGCTATCAACTGTCACCCAATCTTGTTACTATCGGGAAGGGCATGGCGCAATATGCCATCGGCCATCGCGGCATGACAACACTGGCGGTTATCGCACCGGCCACCCTCGATGAATCGACCATGGCCGACGCGTTTCTCGATGAAGCCCGCAGACTCGGAGCGCGTATTATCGCGGTCGAGAAGTTCCGCGCCACCGATACCGACTTCGGGCCATACATCAAGGATATCAAGCGCGCTATTCTGGGCCCCGACGCCGACTCGACTTTCTATGTCACGCTCGATGGCGATACCCTGCGGGGCGGTGAAGAGCCGGTGTCATTCGATGGTCTTTTTCTGCCATGCACCGAGCAGCAGTTATTCTTACTTTTGCCGCAACTTAATTTTTATCGCGTCAATGCCTCCTATCTCGGGACCAGCGACTGGGATACACCCAAGGTTATCAAGCTGGGCGAGAAAGTACTGGGCGATGCTGTCTTTTATTCGTTCAACGGCGCTATGGAAGCATCGCCGGCGTTCGATGCCTTCGCCGCCGCCTTTGATACCAAATATGGCGCCCAGCCGGATCGCCTTGCGGCGCTGGGATATGATGCGTTGACAATCATTGCCGATGCCCACAACTTCGGACGCACCGGACCGGGCGATATTTCGGCGCATATTCATGCTCTGACCGGCTATACCGGCGCCGCCGGGAATATTACCCTGGGCCGTATGCGCACCAACCTGGAGTTGCCCTTGTTTACCCTGCGCGATGAGCGGGTGCAGCCATTGGTCAAATCTCCGGTGGTGGAAGAACCGCTGGAAGACATCACCCCGCCGGATTCGATCGGTACGCAGTATATTGAATATGAGTGGTAGGCGAGGGTGGTAACACCCGAGACATCTCCAATTGAATACCTCTGAACTATTTTCTCCCCACGCCGTAAAAGAGATATTAATCCATGATTGATACGGGGAGAGTTATGCCTCAAAGACCTGCACTACCTCTTTTGACAGTTACGATACTGCTGCTGCTGGCGCCTCTCGCTTTCGCCGATGATCTCGCTTTGGCTGAACAGATGCTCAACGACGGCTGGTGTCACGACGCCGATTCCCTGCTGGCCCGTTTGCATGCCGAGCAGCCGGACAATCCCGAAGTGCTGCGACTTTTAGGGATTGCGGCATTGTATGACGACGATTATGAAACCGCCCTCGAACTTGGGGATAAGGCGATCGCACTTGACGGCACAAATTATAGATATCCACTGTTTCTTTCGAATGCCTGGGGCGTAAAGGCCCGGATGGGCGGCAAAATCCCGGCGCTGGGCCGGGCAAAAAAATCAAAACGATATATGCAGCAGGCTCGTGAACTCGCCCCAAATGAGGTCGATCCCTGTTTTGCCCTGATGCAATATAATATCCAGGCACCCGGAATTGCCGGCGGCGATAAAGATGATGCCCGGGCCTATGCCGATACAATTGCCGCTCTCGACCCTCTGATGGGATATTACTGTAAGTCGGTGATTGCCGAATCGGTGGATGACAATATCGAGATGGCTGAAGCATATTTACTCGAAGCCCGGCAATACAGCCCTGATACAACTATGACTCATTTCTGGCTGGCATCGTTCTACGGCCGTCATGATAAGCTGGATGAAATCAAAGAGGTTCTGGACAAGATGGCCGTCCGCTGGCCGGATAATGGCACCATCTTCATGTCGCTGGGTTATCTTTATCAGGAATTGCAGCAGTACGACAGCGCTTTTGCGGCATTTGAAAAAGTCCTGGCAATCGATCCGGACCATGCCCTGGCCCGCTATCAACTGGGCCGTAACGCTGTTTTTGCCAAAACCCGTCTGGCCGAGGGCGAAGCGCAGTTCAGGAAGTACCTGGATGCCCATCGCCGCTGTACCTGGCCCGGAGAAGCGGCAACCTTCTGGCGGCTGGCCATGCTGAAAGAACTGCAGGGTGATCTTGAAAGCGCCGTCGACCTGTTTGGGCGCGCCTATCAAATGGAGCCATCGTCAGAACAATACAAAGACGACTGGAAGGCGGCCAATAAGCGATTGAAAAAGAGCCGTTGAAGAGCAAAAACACCAGAAAGCGGCCTTGCCAGATACTTAGAATTTGCTATGTTACAGGTATGGTGATGAAAAATCATTGCCTTCTCCGTGCTGTTTGGGTGTACAAGATTCGATGATGGGTAGAAACAAAGGACCGATATAACTATGGTATTGCCGAAAATCGTTCGTTTTCTGATTCTTCTCACCGGGATATTTATTATCGCAGTGGGCTGTTCCGATTCCCCGGACAGCTCTTCGAATACGCACGATGTTGTCCTCGATTCCATCACGCCCGATCAGGTCACCTCGAAGGCACGGATTTTCCTCTATAATGGCGGTATCAAAACCACCGATCTCCACGCCGAACAACTCCGGCAATTCAGCAAACTGGATTCAACGATTGCGTTTGACCTCGATGTCGATTTTTTTGATTCCACCGGGGTCAAGATATCCAACCTCAAAGCCGATTCCGGCTATATCCGTGAAAAAAATAATTTCCTTTCAGTAACCGGGAATGTTGTGGTGATCGGCAAGGACTCGGTTATGGTGTTTACCGAATACCTGGAATGGGATGCGGCAAATGAAATGGTCAATACCGATAGTTTTGTGGTAGTGATACGGGATAATGATACCCTCACCAGCTATGGTATGATCACCGATCCCAAACTGGAGAATATCACCTTCAAACGGCAGGTGCAAACCAGAATTTCCGATATCGAGAGAGTTACTAACAATGAAGATGAATAAGCAGGTTGTTATGCTTGGGCTGCTGCTGCTGGCGATGGTCGTCTCAGTGACCGCCGGTGACCGTATCAGCGAAAAAAAAGCCCGAAATATCGGCGAATATGAAATAAACAGACTCATCGCGCAATCCTATCACTATCGCATTGAATATGATACAGTTGTCTGTGTCCCTGTGCATTCCAAGACAGTCTGGAAAAATGATTTCTATCTGCTGTACTTTTTGCACGAGGATCAGTTTCAGGCCGAAATGGAAGTTGACGCGGTAACCGGCGATGCCGCTTTGCTGGCTATCGATGAAATGGGCCCGCCGTACCTGCCCCACCCCAGCGGATTGTTTCGCTACCGTTTCTTTGATCCCGATTCGATCGCTGAGCAGGGATATCGCTATGTTCGGGGTAAAGTCGATTCCGTACGCCTGGTCTATTTCGGGGTAATTCCCAAATTGGGCAAGCGCGGTGTTATCTGGGAAGTATGGGGTGCCGATGGCCCGGTATATATTCATATCAATGGTGCCAAAACATCCATTTCTTCAGTAGTCAATGACCTCAATTCCCGGGTTGATAATATCGGCTCGATTGTAGTCGATTCGATCCAACTCAGGGAATATGTGAACACGGTCGAACGTCTCCGAAGCATGACTCCGGAAGAATTGACTGCTCTGGATATCCAGCCGCCCGAAGTCGATTCGCTGATAGTCATTTACAAGGATTCGATAGAAACAATCTACAAGCGCTTCCCACGGCTGCGCAAATTTATTTATCTCGAAGAAGATGCTCCCCCGGCCCGTCCGTCCGGAGGTTGGAACAAGCCATAAAGGCACAATGACCATGTAGACGTCATGAGCCGGCCCGGTATTCGCCAAGCCGGCTTTTATTTTGCATAAAAGTCGTTGCCACAAAATCTTTTATATTCGTTCTTCAGTCTATGCGACCGCTTGTGCTGTACCTGATTATCATCCTCGTCCCTGCCCTGTCCGGCTGCGCCCGGATCGCACCGGACAAGGAGAGCGCCACAGGAGATATTACTGCCGCCGCGCCATATTTTCTGAAATCAATCCTCGCTCCGGCACTCGAGCAGTTCAAATCCGAAAATAAACTCACAGTCGGAATCGACTATTTCCCCGTCGATAGCCTTTTGATGTATGCTCTTGAACGCCAGTCACATGATCTTATTATCGGGCCGGATTTCGGAATTTATGACCATCGCTACCGCGACAGCCTGATCCCCCGGCGGCGCTGGAATTGTCCGGCCTCGCTTAATCTGATCATGGTTGGTCGCACTGACAGTAAGCCGGTGAAGGGTATTTCGGATTTGGCCGATACTGGCTTTGGCCGCATTGTTACCGTCGATCCGGCGCACGATTTCGAGGGTATCCTGGCCGACATGGCGATCTCACGTTCGCGCTTCAAACGGTATCTTTTCGCTAAGCGAATTGCCGCCGGCGATGCCGCCCATGCCCTCACATTTCTCCGATCGGGAGAAGCCGACGCCGCCATACTCCTGGAATCATCCCTGCCGAGACAACATACCCTGCATATCCTCGCAGAAGTGAACACCAGTCTCGAAGCCTATCTGAGCGTATGCCTGACACTAACACCATTTTGCAATGATACCGCCTCGGCGCAGGCATTTATAGACCTGTTCGACTCACGGATCGGGGCTTTCTATACTCAAGACGGTGTATATTTTTTGGAACAGTAATTTTTTCGGTGTATCATCGACAAAAGTAAATCTTGATACTTGCCTTTTGGTTTATGGTGCGTATATTGCGCTATTCCTGACGTGATGCGACCATGAATCAATTCTATGGGTTTTCCAGGGCGCAATGTATCGCACTGATTGTCATCTCTGCAGCGTTAGCTATCGGCGGTCTTGGTGTTTATATCTTCGATACAACCGCGCCCCTTGGTAACGAAGCGGTCGTCCAGGCGGCCGCCGGTTCGTTTGAACCGATCATACGGCTCGATCTCAATACAGCCCCGGCGGATTCGCTGGAGTTGATTCCATATATAGGTCCGGTGCTGGCCGCACGGATAGTCGCGTATCGGAAAACCCACGGCCGTTTCGACAGTGTTGATTCGCTGTGCTGCATCCCGGGAATTGGACAGCTGACTCTCAAACGGATACGACCATATCTCAAGGTGGCCGGCGAGTGAAGAATGCGTGGGAAGCATATGGTGCCGCCCTGTTGGGCGGACAATTACGGGCAGTGCGAATCGAGCACGATGGCGCCCGCCTGCTGGTGACATCGTTTCTCACCTCGGCCGATAATCCCAGTGGCGACACCCTCGAAAACGGCCGCCTGATTTTCAATGTCGATGAATCGCAGGCGGTTATCAAGCGTATCACCGTTTCTAAAAACAGCCATATCGATCCTGAGCGAATCGCCCGCTTCGAATTGATGCAGGGGCTTCTGGGCAATCCCAGCCAGTATTATTTCGATATAATTCCGGCGGGCGAAACTTCGGAACGCCATGCCTTCTTCACCATTGCGTATCATAAGTATCCGGTTGATGAGCAGATGGTGCAGTTTGAACGCCGCCTGCGAAAGCCATCGGGCTTCCGGCTCAATGGCATTGCGCTGGCCGCCGGTTACCGGGCCTTCTGCCGTCAGTTACCCGGCGACATACAGTTATTGTGCGATGTGGAAAATGATACCGCCATCCTGGTCGTGCTGTACAAGAAGGCTGTCTATGCCATCTGCCGACTGGAAACTGTCCCCGGTGAAAATCCTGCCGAAAAGACCGCACAACGCCTGGCCCGGGAAATGAAAATGACTATCAGCTATCAACTGGCCCGGTGCTTTCAGGACGGTATCACCGTGCCGCCGTCGCGCCTGATCCTCTGCGGCGGTCTGGCCCGCAACGAAATCCTGATGGAGGAAATCGCAGGATCGGTCAGTATGCCCGTCACGCTGCCGGAATTCAATGCCGGATATTTTGCCGGGGCGAGGGTCAACGGCCATCGGCTGGAGGAGTTTTTAATCCCATTGGGGCTTGCTGTCGCATGAGCATTCGCGTTGCATCCGGGGAATTCAAAGGCCGTATCCTCAAAACCCTCCCCGGTCAAGCCACCCGACCCACCACCGGTAAAGTTCGCGAATCAATCTTTTCCATCCTCCAGCATGATATTGAGGGCGCCCGGGTACTGGACATGTTTGCCGGTTCGGGGGGGCTTTCGATTGAGGCGATCTCGCGCGGAGCGGCCTCAGCCGTATTGATCGAAAAGTCAAAAAAGGCGGTCGGGATTATAAAACAGAACCTCAAACTCTGCGGTCTCAATCAGCGCATCCTGGCCGTCGACTACAAAACCGGTTTGAGGATACTTGCCGATGAGGGCGCCGCCTTTGACCTTATCTTCGCCGATCCCCCCTATGGCAAAATCCCGCCCAACGAACTCTTCGAACTGATTAAAAAATACTCATTGTTCAGTGAGAACGGATTGTTTATTATGGAGCATTCGCCGGAATTTACGCCGGAATCGGACGTGGCCGTGCGCCATCGCCGTTTCGGCGACTCCGCGATTACTATTTATGCCTGCCAATAAGAAAAGACTGGCCCTGTACCCC
>CAZGLR010000044.1:12671-24672 GCA_964526635.1 uncultured Ignavibacteriales bacterium
GCCGATGACGTCGATGTTGACCTGGCCGTCCTTCTTGCGCAGCGACTGCCCCTCCCGGCCTGCGTACCGCCCGAAGTCCTGCTCGAGGAAACTGTTCGATGAAATCCTGGTCGCGATCCATACCAGCGATCAGAAGAACACCATGTTTACCCTCGAAGAACGCTACGACATGGCCGGCGAGGCGCTGAAGGATTTCGAAAACGTTCGGGTCGTCAGTTTCACCAACCTGCTGGCTGATTTCGCCCGGCAACAGGGCGCGGTGGCTATTATCCGCGGACTGCGCGCGGTCTCGGATTTCGAATATGAATTTCAGATGGCCCTGATGAACCGCCGGCTGGAACACGATATCGAAACAGTCTTTCTCATGCCGGCGCTGTCGTGGGTATATTTATCATCGACGATGGTCAAGGAAGTCGCCCGCCACGGCGGCGATGTCATCGGGCTGGTCCCCGACAATGTTGCCGACGCCCTGATCGCCAGGGCCAAACAAAATCCAAAGACCTGATTGCCTACGGGCTTTCCACCTGGAATAATCTCCATCGCGTCTTAATCTTAAGGGGATCATCGGTCCTGTCATAAAATGATTCAATCATGACCGGACCCACCTGCGGGGCATAATAGAAATACTTGATATCGGTGACATCATTAGTGAACCATTTATAAAGCACACAATTGTACTGCCCGGCCGGCACCGTGATCAGCGTATCAGCATCGAGCACCTGAACTTTTTCCGAGATAGCGGCATCGACGGTGTATGGTATCCCCGGCGTCGCCGGATACTGCAGATACAGCACCGAATCGATGTTTTTAATACGCCAGAGGCCATCGGCCTTGTTCCGCAGCAACCAGCCGGTACCGTTGACATACCAGACCGAATCGCCGACAACTGTAGTCGATTCGATGCGAATTGTATCGGGAATACTCGGCGTATTGGCATTGCCAAAGGTATCATACCCAATCCATGAACCCACCCAGCGACGACCGTCATCCAGCGGCATAATCACATCCTGCACTGTCCAAAACGACCAGGTATAAGTCGTCAGATGGTTGCCAGCGGTGTCGGCGATGGTATTGAGCAGAAAGGCTGTGTATTCCCTATTAAACTCAAATGGCGACGCCGGGATAAAAGTTGCCACCCGGTTGCTGTAAGAAACCATACCCGGGGTCGATGGCGAAATCGAGAAACTGGTCTGGTTGATCGTAGTCGCATTCATGTCTTTGGAAAAGGTTGCTTTGACCCAACCATTTACCGGAAAGCCACGGCTGCCATCAGATGGTGTCGTGGCCACGACTGTCGGCGGGCCATTGACGTCAACTTCGGTGGTAAACGTGAAGGAGAATTGCGTTGCCATCGGGTTGCCCGCCTCGTCTTTGACGGCGCTGGTGACTGTGATGGTATACGTCGTGCTGTAATTCAGATTGGTGGTTGGATCCAGCGTGACAGTCTGATTGGCGTAACTCAGGGTCGAGACCACACCGCCGCTGATGGTAATAGTCGAGGCTGCAATTGTCGATGGATTCATCTCTTCGGAAAAAATAATCGAGATATTGGTGCCGACCGGGACATTGGTTTGCGTGTTGGTCGGGCTGGTGGAGATAACAGTCGGCGGAGTGGTATCGGTATTGCCATTGGGATCGTTCGTACCTGATTTTTCGGTACAGGCGGAGAGAAGCAGGGCGAGAACGCCGCAAATGGTCAGTATGATTACGTTGTAGCGAGGCCGCCTCAGGTGGCGCATGTTTCTATCTCCGAAGTCGTTTAGCCGTTTTGAATGGTGCTGTATATTATACAGTATATCGGCGTCTAAGGCCAACGGGTTAAGGATTGGGTGGAGTTCAATAAGCTAAGCGAGTGGCCCGCTCCCAACGTGTTCCCGCGGGTTCCCGGTTGGAGGTTTACTTCGCCCATTCCACTTCACCCACCAAGCCTCTTTATCTCGGCACGAATCTCGTCGACAATTGTCATATTTCCGATTTCGCCACCGAGACTGAATACAACGAATACTTTCCCGCCAAAATCTTCTTCAAATGCCGCAAAGCTTGCCTTCATTCGCTCAGTGGGTGAATAGTTTGCAAAGCTGTACTTCCCGGTGACTGGTTTAATCTGAATACCGAAAGCCCTATCACCTACTTTTCCGATATAATCAACGTCACCGGCATGGTCAAGTTCTGCAGTACTCTCTTCGAAAACGATATCTGCAAAAATCTTAGCCAGATTATCGTTCACAACGGACTTTTCTCGCAAGAAACCGTCGTAGGTGCGATTTATTGTGAGGTTATAAATATAGTCACAACAATCATCTATAGTCAATTGATCGAATGCAGCCTTCCACTCAGGAATAACTACTTCAGTTATCTTTTCGTAGAGCCTCTCACCGAGTTCCTTTATGCTCTCGCGAGTAACTTTGGTAGGTGTCTTGGCGGCTGTATATGCGTTTTCAAAATACCACTTCTCCCACTCTTCGATGGATTGTGGCTGACATTCACGGATTAGAGCCATTACGGCGCCGACCTTATTGGGGCGAGAAAGCTGATACGTTTGACATGTGTAATTTAGGACTTTTTCCTTCTTACCAAATTCCATGGAGTACTTCTTCTTTTCAGGCACTCGTATCTCTCCTCAATTTATTGAATTTATCTTTGTATTTGAAATCAACAGAAGAGTCTACGTCGACCAATCCGGAGCGAATTAGGTGTGCGTTGATGAAAGTCTTGTTTTTCAGATAGAGATAACATAATAAGCAGCCATCTTCCGAATACTTCTGAGAGTCATATTTGATGAACACCTTTTGCCCACATACCTTTTGTGCAAGAAACTCCTTCGCACGCTCACTCGTAGACGTATTAGATTTTACACCAAGCAAACGTACAACAATTCCGTTATCCAACCTTAATCGCTCGCTACTGATCACTTCCTTTACGGCAAAATATTCAGACCGTATGTTACTGTTCATGTCAATTCTTGAGCCAAACTGCAGTTTCCTGGGGTCAATTTTCTTATCGAGTTCGTGAGGATCGCTAAAACGGTAGGGTAAGCTAGCAATACTGCTGCCCAAATCTGATGTGATCTTATCTTCTGCGAACTGGAACTCCGAGCCTGTTAGATCAAGTTGCTTTACGTTCAATTTCTCTTTTATGATCGGCACGAACTCTGGATTTACTTCGTAGCCTATGGAGTTTCGTCTGAGGTTCTTGGCGGCGAGTGAAGTTGTACCACTTCCTAAGAAAGGATCCAACACAGTATCTTCCACAAAGGAGAACATCTTGATGAGACGATTGGGTAATTCCTCGGGGAATACAGCAATATGACTATTTTGTTTAGCGCCTGCGAAATACCAGTGACCTGAGAAGTACGTATTCCACTCATCCTTTGTCATGGCAGACATTTTCTTTTGCTCGGCCTTAGGTGCAGGGGGTTTGCCCAACTTCTTGAAAATGAGGATGAACTCATAGTCTAATTTTAGAATTCCATTTCTTGGATAAGGGAAGCTGCCCATAATTGTGGCACCACCAGTAGTATTAGTTGTTGTAACTTTTTGCCATATAACACCTCCCATGTAATCGAAACCAATCGTTTCGCAAAACCTAATAATCTCTGTTCTGATTGGAATGACTTTGTACCGACCATAATATACTGATCTTGCGAACTGATCTCCAATATTTATACAGAGCCTACAACCCTTATGCAGAACTCGAAAACACTCCTTCCATACCAGATTCAGATTATTGATGTAACTCTCATATGACTCGTGGTAGCCTATCTGATTGCTTGTGCCATAATCTTTTAGTTGCCAGTATGGAGGCGACGTAATCACTAGATGAGTTGATTCGTCCTGGACAAGGTTCATTTGCCTACTGTCGCCGCATATGATTTTGTGCGTAGTTTTCAAATTGAGACTCCAATTCTCAGTTCATAACAGACTTAAAGCGATTTTGCAACGCTTGGCCTGTGTAATAATCCTTCCAAGTCTTCGAATTCATAATAGAATTCCGCCAATCTCTCAAGAGCTAATATCAAAAGACACCAAGTGGCCCGCTGGATCGTGTTCATGCTGATTCCCGGGTACCCCGTTAGATATATCTGTTTAATCACTATTAGCCTTGTCAATCACAATAAAAAAGTCCAGGCCTCCCTGATTCTAACTACACATTGGCGGAAACTCGTACATTGCTTCGCAAAGAGCGGGCTACCCTGGCAAAAGTTATAATCCCTACCTGAAATTCATACCCATCAATTCATATTTCACCACCGGGCGGGTGCCGGTCGAATCCATCACCTCAACCTTGCACATCCCCACCCCCGGCGACATCCAGTAATTGGTGATCCCCGGCAATGTCCCGACCTCCTGCACATATTTATTGCAGACAAAACTCCCGGCCATGACCGTCACTACCGAATCGGTTGCGACGGTTTTGGTTACGATGCGAAACTGCTTGAGCATGGTCGTGTCGGCCATCCCGACCCGGGCCGGCATGTGGGCAAATAAGTACATCCGCCCCTCCGGCTGGGCAAACCAAAGGCCATTGTCGCGGTTGGTAAACCATGATCCGCCCGGATAAAAACCTTTGAGCACCGCCCATTTCGTGCCCATCACAGCCGTATCACCGGAAATGTAGAACGAATCGACCCGCATGGGCATCATGCGATTGCTCTCGGTATTCCAGACATAGAGCTGATAGGTCCAGCTGTTGCCGCTATCCAGCGGCATGATATAATCGAATTCGGACATATCATCAAGCTGTGCCTTGGAGAGGTCTTTTTCGGTTTTGGCATCATCGGAAACTTCTTCGGTTTTATCGTGAGTGACGGTCGACGATGACTCGGTTTCGGCCTTCTCTCCGCCGCAGGCGATTAGAAGCAGACCGGCTGACATAACGATTATCAAAAGCTGGAATATACGCACAGGCACACCTTTCCGGATCGACGATGAGTAACGCAACAATGTTTATCTGCAATATAGGGCTTTTTCCGGGGCAGTCAACACCGCATGTCGACGTAAATTATAGAGAAACCTTTTGCTATGGAGTTGTTTAGCCGTATATTTGCAGGCGATCCGGCCGGAAGTGCACGGCCGTATGAGATACAACTGAACTACAAGATCTGGATTGAACCATGAGTGACGATAAGCAGCACAATCAGCATGGGCCTGAATCTGAAGTTCCTGTCAACCAGGTAATTACCGGACGGGTAGAAAAGCTCAAAAGTTTGCGGGACAAGGGTATCAATCCCTATCCCTATAAATATGAAACCACCCATACGACCACCGAGGCGCTGGACAACTACGATTCCCTGGCCGAAAGCGAAACCGAGATCGCTATGGCCGGGCGGGTCATGGCTATCCGTCGCATGGGTAAGGCTTTGTTCTTCGCTTTTCAGGATGAATACGGCCGCCTGCAGGGCTATATCAAAAAGAATGTCATCGGCGATGAAATGTGGGAGCTGTTTGACCTGGTCGATCTGGGCGATATTATTGGCCTTAAGGGGACTATGTTCACCACCAAAACCGGGGAAAAGACACTCAATGTCAGCTATGTCGAGATGCTTTCGAAATCGTTGCATCCACTGCCGGAAAAATGGCATGGCCTCACTGACAAAGAAGCCCGGTATCGTCAGCGGTATGTCGATCTGATTTCCAATCCGGACGTGCGGGAAACTTTCAAAATCCGGTCAAAAGCAGTCAAGGCGATTCGCGACTTTCTCGATAATCGCGGTTTTCTGGAAGTGGAAACGCCGGTTCTGCAGCCATTGTATGGCGGCGGCGCGGCGGTGCCGTTTGTGACTCATCATCAGAAACTCGACACGGACCTGTATCTGCGCATCGCCGATGAGTTATATCTCAAACGGTTGATTGTCGGCGGCTTCGAAAAGGTCTGGGAATACTGCAAAGATTTCCGCAACGAGGGCATGGACCGCAAGCATAATCCGGAATTTTCCATGATCGAGTTGTATCAGGCCTATGCCGACTACCATGACATCATGGAGCTGGTCGAAGAGTTGTTCCGGCATACGGTCGAAACCGTGACCGGTTCGACTACCATCGAATACGAAGAGCATACTCTCGATTTCGGGAAGCCGTTTAAGCGCATCTCGATGCTTGATGCGATCAGGGAAGCCGGCGGGCCGGATTTGTCGGATTTCGATTATGAACGCGCTCTGACACTGGCTAAAAAGGCCGGGATTGATACCAATGGTCTGGTCAACTATGGCAAAGTGCTGGAGGCATTTTTCGACACTATCGTCGAGCCGACCTTGCTTCAGCCGACGTTTATCATGAACCATCCGCGCGACATTTCGCCATTGGCCAAGGTGCATCGCGAGTATCCGCAGTTGACCGAACGGTTCGAGCTTTTCATTGCCGGCATGGAATGCGCCAATGCCTTTTCCGAATTGAATGATCCGATCGATCAACGGGATCGTTTCCTCGATCAGGGCAAAGTCGCCGAAGCGGGTGACGCCGAGGCGCATATGCTGGATCATGATTACCTGACCGCATTGTCGTTCGGGATGCCGCCGACCGGTGGACTGGGTATCGGTGTTGACCGGATTATTATGCTGCTGACCAACTCGCATTCGATCCGCGATGTTATCCTCTTCCCGCAGATGCGGCCGGAAGCGCTGGCGGTATCGCCGATTATGGGTATCGAGCTTAATACGGACGAAACAAAGTAGCTGTATATATCGGGCGGATAAACTCCGTCCGATATAATCGCCAACCCCGCTTTCGGGGTAAAAGGAATGATTTCCGGGAGAAAGCCCGGGATGTGGCACAGGGAGATAGTGTGAAGTATGAATGGTTCATCGCGCGGCGGTATCTGATGTCGCGGCGAAATCGTTCGTTTATCTCGCTCAACAGCGTTTTTTCGATAGGCGGCGTAGTCATCGGCGTGGCGGCGCTAATTTTTGTGCTGTCGATGATGAACGGTTTCGAGACCGAACTGCGGACCCGTATTCTCGGCGTCACCTCGCATATCACTGTCTTTCCCCGCTTCGAAGATCATATTACCGACCCCCCGGCTGCAATGACCGAGCTGAAGGCAATCGATGGCGTCGTTGCCGCGGCGCCATTTATTTACTACAAAGCGGCCATATCATCGCGCGAAGCCGGCGATGGTATCGTCGTGCGCGGTATCGATCCCGCCCTGGAAGATAACGTCACCGGCCTCAGCACCAAACTTCTCTCAGGTGATTTCGATTTTAGTGCCCAGGATGGGGGCGACGAGGGAATTATTATAGGCATTACTCTGGCCCAGCGACTGGACGTGATGCTCGGCGATCCCCTGGTATTGTATTCGCTTCGTGGCGAGGAACTGCGCGCGGGCGTACAGCCCAAAGTCAAAAAATTCGCAGTCAGTGGTATCTTCGAAACCGGGATGTATGAATACGATGCCAACATGGCCTACATTTCACTCGATGCCGCCGCCGATTTGTTCAAGACCGGCGGTGTGACGGGAATTCACCTCAAAACCGAAGATATTTTCAAGGCTGATCAAATTGCCGCGATCATTAACGAGCGGTTCACCGACCGTTATGATGCCGTTGACTGGAAACTGATGAACCGCAATCTCTTCTCCTGGGTTCAGCTCGAAAAGATCGGGATGTTTATCGCGTTATCACTGATTATCGCAGTGGCGGCGTTTAATATTATCTCCACACTGGTGATGATTGTGATGGAGAAACGCCAGGAAATCGGTATCCTAAAGGCGATGGGCTCGGTGCCGGCATCGATATCGCGCATTTTTATCCGTATTGGGTTGGTGGTGGGGATTTTCGGCTGTGTCATTGGCGGTATTCTGGGATTCGGCTTATGCTGGTTGCAGTTGAAATTCAATCTGATTTCGATTCCACCGGATATTTACTTTATCAATACCCTGCCGATTGATATGCGGATGCTGGATTTTGTGTTTATCTTTGTTTCGGCCATCGTATTGTGTTTTCTGGCAACACTTTACCCGGCATCGCGGGCGGCCGGGCTGTCGGTGGTGGAAGTTTTGCGCCGTTGAGATGTACTCAGGATGAAACACGAAAGGGCCAAAACGGCTTTATCCATGCGGGTTTTACCTGTTTTGGCGTAAACAATTAGCTGAACTTGGCGATAAAATATATAGATCACGGTGGTAAGGAAATGAACAACGGCCGGGTTGAGCACGGGATCATATTGCAATCGACCGGCATACAACGCGGATTCGACACGCCGGAAGGGAGAATCGAGGTCTTGCAGGACGTCAATCTGGAACTTACCCGTGGCGAGATGGTGGCGGTGCTGGGAGCATCCGGAGTCGGTAAGACGACTCTGCTTCATATACTCGGGGGGCTGGATCGTCCGGATCGCGGCGAGATCGCATTCAATGGCCATCCCTACGCCGATTTTTCCGATGCCGAGCTGGCCTCATTCCGTAATCGTCACATCGGTTTCGTGTTTCAGTTTCACTATTTGCTCGAGGAATTTTCGGCGCTTGAAAATGTCATGATGCCGATGTTGATCGCGGGAAAGCCGTCATCCGATACGCGTCGCCGTGCGGAACTATTGCTGGGTGAGGTTGGTTTAAGTAATAGAACAGGACATAGACCGGCGGAATTATCAGGCGGCGAACAGCAGCGTGTCGCAGTTGCGCGGGCGCTTGCGATGGATCCGGAACTGGTCATTGCCGATGAACCATCGGGAAACCTGGATGTGGATACCGGGGCTGCCCTCCATTCCCTCCTGGCTGATTTGAACCGCACTCAGCATACCACCTTCCTCATTGCCACTCACAATTTGCCGCTGGCCGAGATGGCACACCGGGTCGTTCGCCTGAGGGAAGCCGACACAGATTTCGACCGGATGTCCGGACACGAGAGCCCCTAAACACAGGGAGAGAGCAGGTTGCTATGAAATGTGATTCTGACAACTGCAATCGGGACGCCAAAATGCACCTGACCCAGATTATCAACGGGGAAAAGATCGTCCTTAATCTGTGCGAGGAATGTGCCGCCAAAAAGGGATTTCATTCCCCGCTGGATAATATCCCCTTCCCGCTGGCCAACTTCCTGGCGGAAATGATGGATCAGGAGCCCTCCGGCAAAGGCCGCCAGGCGCTGGCTGATCCTGACCTGACCTGCGATAACTGCGGATTGACTTTTCAGGAGTTTTCCCAGCTCGGGCGCTTCGGCTGCGGCCAGTGTTATCAGACCTTCCGCGGACGCCTTCAGGGGCTGTTGCGGAAAATCCATGGTTCCTCACTGCATCGCGGCAAACTGCCGCCAACTTTGTCGGAGGATGGTACCATCATTAAAGAAAAAGAACGCCTTCTGGAAGAACTGCAGCGCGCTATCACCGATGAGGATTATGAGCGTGCCGCCGATCTTCGCGATAAAATAAAGACACTGGAAAAGGCTGCTCAGGCAGAAGAAGAAGCCAAGGAAAGAGAAAATGTTTGAAAATCTGGCGAAAAAACCCGTGGGCTGGCTTGAACAGGAGGGCAATGATTCGCCGGTCGTACTCTCCAGCCGTATTCGCATGGCCCGCAATATCGCCGGTATGAAGTATCCGACCTCGGCGGATCCGGATATTCGCGAGAAAGTACTCGAAAATTTTGATTCGGTCATCGAAAAGTCGGAATGCCTCAAGGACGGCACCTTCGTGAAAGCCATCGATCTCGAACCGATCGATGCCGACTTCCTGGTCGAACGGCACCTGATTTCGCCGACCATGCTCTCGCAGCTCGAGGGCGCCGGGGTCTATATTTCGCCTGAAGAAACCGCCTCGATCATGATCAACGAGGAAGATCATCTGCGCATCCAGACCATGACCACAGGACTGGAGATGGATCGCGCGATGGAGATGGCGGCTAAACTCGACAATGAAATCGGGCGTTTGATCGAATATGATTACGACAGCGATTTCGGTTTTTTAACCGCCTGCCCGACTAACGTCGGTACCGGTCTGCGGGCGTCGGTCCTGATTCACCTGCCGGGCATGGTCCTCACTCGTGAAATCGATACAGTCATCCAGAAAATCACGAAAATGGGCCTGGCGGTCCGCGGTTTCTACGGCGAGGGAACAGAAGTCCTCGGTAATTTGTTTCAGATATCGAATCAAACAACGCTCGGGAAATCCGAGAGTGACATTATCGAGGATATTGAACGGGTCACACGGATTATCATCAATGATGAAGCCCGCGCCCGCAATCGCTTGAGAGACGAAGCTAATGATCAAATTTCTGATAAAATATGGCGCGCGTACGGCATCCTCAAACATGCCCGGGTGTTGTCATCCGAAGAAGTGATGAACCTGCTTTCAGCGGTTCGACTCGGAGTTGCGATGGGAATTATCGATTTTATGACAATCCCGCAGCTCAACGATATCCTGCTGCTGTCACAACCGGCCCACCTGATAAAATTCAGCGGCCGCAACATGAACAGCGAAGAGCGGGATATCTTCCGGGCCGAATTGGTCAGAGAAAAGTTACCATAGGATAATAACGGGAGGTCACGATAGCATGAATGAGATGTTCACCGAACTGGCTCGCAAGGCGATTGAATATGCCCGCGACGAAGCGGCCCGCCTGCGCCATGACTATATCGGGACTGAGCATCTTCTGTTGGGATTAATTCGATTGGGCGATGGAAAGGCCATCGAAATCTTGACTAATCTCGGCCTGGAGATGAATGATCTCAAGGCTGCGATTGAGGAAGTTGTCCAACCCGCCGGCGGTACCATGACTATGGGTCAATTACCGCTCACGGCCCGGGCCAAAAAGACACTCGAAATTTCCGGCCAGGAGGCGCGTGCGCTGAAATCCAAGGATATCGATACCGAACATATCCTGCTGGCGCTGCTCAAGGATGAGGAGGGTGTCGCCTCCCAGGTGCTGTCGATGTTCGAAATCGACTACAAAGAAGTGTACGACGAAATCCGCAATATTGACGGCGGAAAACCGTCGTCATTCAAGCGCAAACGGCGCAAATCAAAAACGCCGGCTCTGGATCATTTCGGCCGCGATTTGACCGAGATGGCCCGCCGCGGCCGCCTCGACCCGATTATCGGACGCGATATGGAAATCGAACGCGTCACCCAGATTCTGTCGCGCCGCAAAAAGAATAACCCGGTGCTTATCGGGGAACCCGGCGTCGGAAAAACCGCTATTGTCGAGGGCCTCGCCCAGCGCATCGTCGAGGGCAAAGTCCCGCAAACTCTTGAAAACAAACGGGTCGTGACGCTCGATATGGCCTCGCTGGTCGCCGGTACCAAATACCGCGGTCAGTTCGAGGAACGCCTCAAATCAGTGATGAATGAAATCATCAACTCCAAAGATGTCGTTATCTTCATCGATGAGCTGCACACGATCGTCGGCGCCGGCGGCGCCGAGGGTTCGCTCGATGCCTCCAATATCTTTAAACCGTCGCTCTCCCGCGGCGAACTGCAGTGCGTCGGCGCCACAACCCTCAATGAATACCGCAAGTATATCGAAAAAGACGGCGCGCTGGAGCGACGCTTCCAGATGGTCATGGTCGAACAGCCCAACGAGGAAGAAACTATCCGTATTCTCAAGGGGTTGCGTCCCAAATACGAAGAGCATCACAAAATTGAAATTTCTGATGACGCCCTCGACGCCGCGGTAAAGCTGTCGAGTCGCTATATCTCGGGCAAATTCCAGCCCGATAACTCCATCGACGTCATGGACGAAGCCGGGTCGCGGGCGCATCTGGCCAGCTATACCCGCCCGCAGGAGTTCACCGATCTTGAAAACGAGATCGAGCAGTTGATGGAGAAAAAGGAAGACGCGGTCAAGAACCAGGCGTTTGAAACGGCCGCCAAGTACCGCGACGAAGTCAAGTTCAAGAAAGAAAAACTGGCAGGAATGAAGAAAGAATGGGAAGAGCAGCGCGATAATGAGAAAATCGTGCTGACCGACGATGATATCGCGCAGGTGGTCTCAAGTATCACCGGCATCCCCCTGTTCCGACTTGAAGAAAAAGAATCCAAGCGCCTGTTGCGCATGGAGGAAACCCTCAAGCAAC
>CAZGLR010000045.1:0-22338 GCA_964526635.1 uncultured Ignavibacteriales bacterium
TGGGGCGGTTCGCTGATTCGTCCGGAAGCCACCGGTTATGGCGCCGTGTATTTCGCGGCTGAGATGCTGGCCACCCGCGGCGAAACACTGGAAGGCAAGACCTGTCTGGTGTCCGGTTCCGGTAATGTGGCGCAGTTCACGGCCGAGAAGATTCTGGATCTCGGCGGCAAGGCGACTACATTGTCTGATTCCTCCGGTTATATTCATGATCCGGACGGTATCGATCGTGACAAACTGGCTTTTGTCATGGATCTGAAGAATATCCGTCGCGGCCGCATCAAAGAGTACGCCGACAAGTTCTCCAGCGCGACCTACACCCCGATCGACCCGTCGGGCGATCACAACCCGTTGTGGGATCACAAAGCTGACTGCGCGTTCCCGTCGGCCACTCAGAACGAAATCAACAAGAAGGATGCCGAAAACCTGGTTAACAACGGTGTCTATGTTGTTTCCGAAGGCGCCAACATGCCGAGCACGCCGGATGCAGTCGATATCTTTGTCGGCAAGAAGATCCTCTATGGCCCGGGCAAAGCGGCCAACGCCGGTGGTGTGGCGGTATCCGGTCTGGAAATGTCGCAGAACTCGATGCGGTATGCCTGGACACGCGAAGAAGTCGACAGCAAACTGCATGGCATCATGAAGAGCATCCACAAGGCGTCGATTGAAGCCTCTGAGACCTATGGTCAGCCGGGCAATTATGTCCTCGGCGCCAACATTGCCGGCTTCATCAAAGTCGCCAATGCGATGCTCGATCTGGGTATTAACGGTTAAGAAGAGGTTGCCGTCTGGCAGCTCTGTACGTCGTTTTGTAATTGCATCAATAATCGTTGCCCGATATAAGACCGGGGTCATGAAAATGCCCCCGGTTTTTTTTGTGGGGGGATTATCGCACCCCTGAAGGGGTGCGGGATTCGATTGCACACAGAAGGATAAAAGCTGAACCCACCCTGCGGGTGGGGTACCGGGTGATTAAACGCTCGATGGGCGTCAGGACGCCGACGCTACGGATGAATACAACGGCAAGTAAAATCGGGTATGTTGTCGAAACCTCCCTCGCTGCACTCGGGATCGCTCGCACCTTTGGTGCTCGCGACAAGGGATTTCGACCTACGCGGGAGATAGATCATTCGACCTACGCGGGAGATAGATCATATGATTAAATTTATGTCGAAACCTCCTTCGCTGCGCGAAATACCCTCACTGTGCTCGGGCAGGGGTCTCTGCCCTACGATATGGGAATACAGGGGATAAAGGGCGGATGATTTACCGGCAAGGGGCGATGTTCAGCCGGTGCGAAGATAGCTCCCTATCGGCGGAAACCCACCTCGGAGAGGCGGGTTACAAATGCGAGCCGTAATACGCGGCCACGTATACAATTCTCACTCCATCCTGTCGAGGATCTTCTGGATTTCGAATATGGTGGCGTCGTCGCGGGGGCCGTTGCGTTCTTTCAAGCGCCGGATTAACATCTCGTTGTACTCGCGGCTTTTCTTTTCGCGGAAATTGATCTTCACATCGACATGATGCGGGATAATTTTATAAACGGCCGTCGCTTTCATCAGGTGCCTGTATATCTTGCTGTCGATCTTCAACGGCTCAAAGCCGCCCTCGGGCTGGTATTTGTCCATCAGGAGCTGGAGGCCGTGGATGCGCTCGGCGTCGTCGTCGAGGACATTCCCCTGGCCCTTTATCAGGGTCGATTTATAGAACATGGTGGCGGTGCCGGCCGAGATTTTCGAGGTCCAGTAGGAGGGAATGTAGGCATAGTCGATTTCGGCCGAGAAGGTGACTTTGGGGGAAGTGAGCATGACCTCGTATTTTTCGCCCTCATTGGCCGAATGCAGATAGATGATTTCACCATTGGCGGCGAAATTCATGGGCACGACCCGCGGGTAGCCATCGGGCGTGATGATGCCGAGATGGCCGACCGGGGCGGTTTCGACGATATGCCGGAATTCTTCCGGATCATGGCATTGATATTCACTACGGCGCATGGTTGAGTCCTTTGTTGATTGAGGTTATGGTAGTGAAAAAACGGTGGCGGGGCAAGCGGTGATGGTGGGGAGATAGCCCGGATTCACCGATTGCGGGCGACGATGATCCTGCGGATTGGGGTAGCGGGAATTTAACTGGGCGATTCTCAACAATTCCCACTGGCGGGATAGCTCTCAGCATAGTATTTTGTTTCGCAATAAAGACAATAGACAACTGCGGGAAATGGCCGATTTAAGAGGTATATGAGCGACTCGAAGAAAATAGACCTGGGGCGGGGGTTGTCGGGCGGATTTGTCCGTTTTCAGGAACTGATGCGGCATCGGGTACGGGAGATTCTGCTCGTGTCGAGTTTGTACGATGCCTTCATTCTCGGCGAAGACGGACATCTCTATGAGATGCTGTTGGAAGAGTACATGGAGCTCAACCTGTCAAATACGCCGGGGATTACGCGCGTATCCAGCGGTGCAAATGCTCTGGAGCTGGCTGCGCGGGAGGGTCGTTTTGACCTGATTATCACGACGCTGCGGCTGGAGGATATGTATGCACTGGATTTTGCGCGGAAGCTGCGAGCGGAGGGTGTCAGCACGCCATTGGTGCTTTTGACCTATGATAATCGCGAACTGGAGGATTTGACCGAGAGGCATGATGTCAGCGCCTTTGACAAGGTGTTTTTGTGGCAGGGGAATTTCCGTATTTTGCTGGCGATTATCAAGTGTATTGAAGATTTCATGAATGTCGCCCGTGACACCCGGATCGCCGGGGTGCAGTCGATAATTCTGATCGAAGACAGTATCAAGTTCTATTCGTCGTACCTGCCGACGATCTATACGATGATCATGCGGCATTCGCAAAATGTGATCGCCGAGGGGGTCAATCTGCCGCACAAAATGCTGCGGATGCGGGCACGGCCGAAGATTTTGCTATGTGAAAATTATGAGGTAGCGTGGAATTATTATGAGACCTATCATGATTCAATTCTGGGGATCATTTCAGATATTCACTTTCCGCGTAAAGGGCAGAAAGATCCGCGGGCGGGGATAAAATTCGCCCGGGCGGTCAAGGAACATCATCGTGATATTCCGATATTGCTGCAATCCAATGATGAGGAACGCTGTACGGAAGCCCATGAGGTGGGGGCGTCGTTTTTGATGAAAGACGATCCCCGCCTTCTGCATAAGCTGCAGCGCTTCATGAAGCAGTATTTCAGTTTCGGTGAGTTTGTTTTCAAGTTACGGGACGGTACCTCGGTTGGTACGGCCCGTGATTTGCGCGAGCTGGAGCAGATGCTGCATACGATTCCGGAAGAGAGTTTGTTGCTGCATGGCGAGGCGAATCATTTTTCCAACTGGTTAAAAGCGCGCACCGAGTTTTTCCTGGCGCATAAGCTGCGACCGCGCAAGATAACCGATTATAAATCTCCCGAGGATTTGAGAAAAGCGTTGTTATCGTATATCCGTGATTACCAGATTTCGCAGCACCGCGGGACGATTATCGATTTCAATCCGCAGGAGTTCGATAGCGAATACAGCTTTGCCCGTTTTGGTGGCGGATCACTGGGCGGCAAGGGACGCGGCCTGGCGTTTGCCAACACGCTGATAAATACCTACGGTATTCGTAATGCTATTCCCGATATCGAAATTTCGGTACCGCCGACACTGGTGCTGGAGACGAATATCTTCGATGAGTTTCTGGAACTCAACGATCTCGGGGAGTTTGCGTTTCGCTGCGAGGATGATGACGAGATCGGTAATCGCTTCGTGAGGGGCCGTCTGCCGCAGCATGTGGTCAATATTCTGCGTGAGTATCTGCGGTTGACCCGGTATCCGCTGGCGGTCAGGTCATCGAGTCTGCTCGAGGACAGCCAGTATCAGCCGTTTGCCGGTGTGTATGAAACGTTCATGCTGCCGAATAATCATGCCGGTCTTGAGATTCGCCTGGTGGAGTTGACCTCTGCGATAAAACGGGTGTATGCCTCGACATTTTCGAAGCATGCCAAGGCATATATTGCCGCGACGCCCTATCGTCTTGAAGATGAAAAGATGGCTGTGGTAATTCAGAAGCTGGTCGGGCGTTCTCACGGGAACCGTTTTTATCCGGATTTTTCCGGGGTGGGGCGATCGTATAATTTTTATCCGATTCACCCAATGAATCCGGAGGACGGCATCGCCTCGGTTGCCCTCGGGCTGGGAGCGACGGTCGTTGAGGGTGGGGCGGTGATACGATTCTGCCCGAAATATCCGCGTCATCTTGTGCAGTTGTCGAACGTAAGTGATTCTCTGGAGTATTCGCAGAAGGAGTTTTTTGCACTCAATATGCCGGATCCGCAGGCCAAAAGGGACCATACGCGCGAAACGCGGCTGCTGAAGCTGGGTCTGAATGTTGCGGAGGATGATGGTGTCCTCGGGTATATGGGGTCGACCTATTCGCCTGAGAATGAATCGATATCCGATGGAATTTCCCGGCCGGGAATTCGCGTCGTAACGTTTGCACCGATTCTCAAGTCAGATTTCTTTCCGCTGCCGAAAATTCTGCAGCAGATTCTCGATACCGGCCGGCGGGGAATGAGTTCGCCGATAGAAATCGAGTTTTCGGTAAACCTGGAAACTCCGCCGGGTCAGCCGCGCGAGTTCCGTCTGGTGCAGTTGCGGCCGATGGTGATTTCTCAGGAGCGGGAGCAGCTTGCCATCGGGGCCTTTGACCAGCAGGAGTTGTTGTGTCACAGCACGCAGGTGATGGGGCATGGCGAGATCAGGAACATCCGGGATATTGTCTTCGTCAACCGGGAGTCGTTTGACCGTTCGAAAAGTACGCTGGTGGCCGATGAAATAGCCCGGTTTAATGCACTTATGCTGAAGGACAAACGGCAGTATTTACTGATCGGAGTCGGACGCTGGGGTTCGGCTGATCCCTGGTTGGGGATTCCGGTGCGCTGGGAATCGATTACCGGGGCGCGGGTGATCGTCGAGGCGGGCTTCAAGGATATGAAAGTGACGCCATCGCAGGGGACGCATTTCTTCCAGAATCTCAATGCCTTCCGGATCGGGTATTTTACGGTGAATCCATCGAACAGTAACTCGGCCGATTTTGTCGACTGGTCGTGGCTGTCGGAATTGCCTATTACCAAACGGGGGAAATTCGTGAAGCATGTGGCGCTGGATAGTCCGGTGACAATCCGGATGAACGGCCATGCCTGCGAAGGGGTAATAGTCAAGCCATCGGCTTGAGAAGCATTTCGTTTTACATCAAGCGATCGAGTGAATCCAGGCCGACGCGATTGGCGCGGACCGGTGTGCGATCGGCCGGGATGAGATCGTCGAACCATCGGGCGCGGTCATTGCGGTGGCAGATCATGAAGCGGCCCTCATCGCGGGGATCGCGGGCACGATGGAATTTCAAGTAAATTTTATCATCAGTGACGGCTGCTATTTCGATTTTTCCTCGCTCATGAGACATCACAAAACGCATCCGCTTGGCCAACCCGCTGACTATTTTCTTGGCGTTTTCGACGATTCGGTAGCCTTCGACCAGGGGGACGACGTAGGGCTGGTTGCCGACAGTCGGACGGCACTGGAAGACATAATAGGGTGTGGCGCCGATAAAAGAGAGTTTTTGAAGCAATCGACCAAGGCGCTGGCTGTCGGCGTTTATCCCGCGTAACAGGGGTGTTTGATTGCTGATAATGACACCGGCTTTAAGAATGATATCCACCGCGCGGCAGGCCGGTTTGGTAATTTCTTCGGGGGCATCGAAGTGAGTCATCAGATATATCCGTTTTCCAGGGCGGCTGTAACGGGCGAGAATTTGTACCAGCCGGGGATCATCAATAATTCGATAGGGGTTGAAGGCCGTCATCTTGGTGCCAATCCGAATGATTTTAACATGATCGATCCGGCGGAGTTGTTCCAGTATGGTGGCGAGGCGGTCGGTGGACAGAATCAGGGGATCGCCGCCGGTTAAAAGGACATTAGTGATTTCGGGAGTTCGCGCAATATAGTCAATGCCGGCGGTGGTATCGACAGTGATTTCGCGATTATCAAGGCTTTCGGCTGAGATTTCGGGAGTGTCGGAATCCATGAAGAGCCGTTTGCGGAAACAGAAGCGGCAGTACCCGCCACAGATTTCCGTGCAGAGCAGCAGGGCGGTATGCGGATATTTATGCTGAACGCCGGGGGCGACATAATTCCGTTTTTCATTAGAGGCGTCACGGTGACCGAATTCTATGGTCTCATCGACCTGGGGGATAATGATTTTCCGGATGGGATCATCCGGGTTGGACCAGTCTATTAATGACAAATAGTAGTCATTAGCGCGAAAACGGAAACTGTCGCAAACTGGACTGAGTCGTGTTTGTTCTTCTTCGGTCAGATGCTCGAGCCGGGAAATATCAGTGATATAGCGTACGTTTTTCACCGTTATTGTACCCCATTTCTATTACTTGACCCCGAATCGGGGTTGAGTTTGTATTCGTCCGGATGACAAGGCTGACCGCGAGGTGGGTCTGAAAACTTCCGGATGCTGCAGCAGATTCACGTGTACGAAGTAATATAGCACATTTTTGATCAAAGCTCAAGAGAGAAACTCAATATATTACCCTAATATATTGTTGTTCAAGAGATTAACAAATTTCAGCAAAAGTCTTATAAAATCGGCAAATCTGACGACCATAGTAATAACGACACTCACCTCTTCAGGAGCCCTATGTATGTCAATATTGCTTGAGATTATTGAATGGATGGACCCGACCGGCGAGGAAATGATATTCCGTATTCCGCAGGAAGGGTCGGCCGACTTCAAACTTGGCGCCCAGTTGATTGTTCGCGACAGCCAGATGGCGATATTCTTTAAAAGCGGTCATGCCGCCGATTCGTTTACCACCGGACGGCATACGCTGACGTCATTGAACGTCCCGATTTTGACGCGGCTGGCGGCGTTTCCCTATGGTTTCAATTCCCCTTTCCGGGCCGAAGTATACTTTGTCAACCTGAAGGTATTTACGAATCTGAAATGGGGTACCAAACATCCGGTGACCTTTAAGGATCGCGAGCTTGGTCTGGTTCGTCTGCGGGCCCATGGCGCATTTACCATGAAAATCGAGGAACCGATCGTGTTTCTCAATTCCCTGGTGGGCCGTCAGGCGAAATACACTACGCAGGATATTCAGGATTATCTGCGGGACGTAATTATTGCGCGGATGAATGATCTGCTGGGCGAGAAGCTCGATACGGTCCTGGAATTGCCCGCGATGTATACAGAGCTGGCCGATGAGTTCAAAGGTATTGTCACCAACGAATTTGAGAAATATGGTCTCGGTCTGGTCGATTTCTATATTTCGTCGATCACGCCGCCGGATGAAGTGGCGAAAATGATCGATCAGCGTTCGGGTATGGGTGCGGTCGGGAATCTGGATAACTTTATGAAGTTTGAGATGGCCAGGGGACTCGGAGCGCCGGGCGGTCCGGCGGGTGCTGGAGCCGGCATGGGTATGGCGGCTGGCGTGGGATTGATGGTCCCGGGTATGCTCAATAAGGTCTTTTCGCCGGATCAGCAGGATCTCAAGCGGGAGGCGGTCGAGACGGTCGAATGTCCGGCCTGTCACGTCGATACGCCGGCGCAGTCGCGATTCTGTTATCGTTGCGGACATGCCATGGTGCGGCAGAATATGTGTCCGGAGTGCCGGGCCGAGCTGCCGACCGAGGCGAAGTTCTGCCTGCATTGCGGGCATAAACTGGACGCGAAGACAACCTGTCCGCATTGTTCGGCCGAAATAATTCCCGGGTCGAAGTTCTGTGGTGATTGTGGAAAGCGGATCGATGACAACAGCCAGCAAGATTCAGAATAAATCCGGATTTCATATTGATGTCACGTGTCCCGGTTGTGCCGGGACACTGGAAATTCAGGCGGACTTTTTTTCGACTCAGTGCAGGTTCTGCGGGTCGGTGTTACGGTTGATTATGCCGGAGACGCCGCCGGTGTATGTTATTGAAGCGCGTAAAAGCCTGCGCGATTTGAAATTTCAGGCTGATCGATGGCTGAAGCAGAATAAGCTGCCGCTTTCGGGCTTCGGGGGATCGTTTCGCGGTCTGTATTTTCCCTACTGGAAGGTCGATGGTATCCGACTGAGCGCGGTTGAGGAAGCTCGTGTGGCGCCGTCGCATGACAACGGCACCTACACCGGTGAGATCGAGATCAGCAGCTTCGGCGGCAGCAAGCTGCTGGAGGCCATCGGGTTCGTGGGTGAAGCCGGTCGTTTGCAGGAAATGATGACGAGCGGATCACCGCTACCGGGTTCTGCGGCGGGTGAGACAGTCACCGATGTCAAGCTGTCGGCGTATTCATCGACGCATGGCGCCGGGATGCCGCTGCCAGGGATACCGCTGTCAATCGGGATGCGGGCGCAGTATATCAAAGCGAGACCGTTTTCGGATGAAATCAATACAACCGATTTCGATTTCCGTTCGATTACTGTGAGCTGGCGGGAAATTGCCCGCCATGCCGGCGCCGCAGTGGCGACCAAGGCGCGATTAAACAACAGCTATAGCAAAAAGGCCGTTGCCGAGTTGTTTCATCCCCGGGGTTCAATTGTTTACTTCCCGTATTTGATTTATGAGGCGCTTTGTGGTGCGGACGTACGGCGTTTTATTGCCGACGGTCTTACCGGGCGCATTATCTCCTCGGATAGTGTTGAGGAACAGGACTTGTCTCTTGGTGAACCGCGGCCGCCGGAGACATTCGGCAAAGTCAAAGTGGATCATCATCGCTGCTCCAATTGTGGGATCGATTTACCGGCCTCGAAATCGGTAGTGTACATTTGCCGCAATTGCAACAGTGTGGTGTCGATGGACAAGGATTTGGTCCTAACCGATGGCATCAGTGTTGCCGAGGGGGGACGCAATACCAGTGATCCCATGGTGCCGTTCTGGGTGTTTACCGTGCCCGAACGGGAGGCCCGGGTGCTGGGGGCGGTCACACCGGGTATGGACTGCTCAAACCGGGTGGCAATACCGGCGGTGAGGTTCAAGAACTTCAATGCCATTCGCCGATTGTCGCAGCGGATGGTCCATGCCTTGCCGTCGCTGCACATTTCGACCGCGGCGGAATTCGAGAATCGTTTTCTGCCGGTCGATATCGGCATCGATGAGGCCGTGTCGCTGGCCGAGATCGCCGTCTACAGCAATCGAATCCTGCGCCAGCCGGGTCTTCATGCCGATGAAGTGCAGCTTGCGGCGGACAGTGTTGACCTGTTGTTCATTCCCTTTCATGAGGCGAATTATTTCTTTGTCGATTCCATCAGCGGCCAGATTACATTTGAGAAGCACCTGATTTCGCAGTAGGCTGTCCAGACCATCATTGACAATTCCACGCCATTAGACTACATTCTCAGGTATTACTGATTAACGTTCATACGACTATGTGGTCCGCTCGGCTGTGTGACACATAGCGGATTGATTCGAACAGACTTGGGGGTACCCGATGAGTCCCGCATCCAAAGCCGGTAAGCGTTTTGTCGCCGCTGATGATTTTTCCAAACTGGAAGTGATTACCTCGGCGGTAATGTCGCCTGACGAAAAGATGGTGGCATATACGGTTGAGACAGTTGCCGACGATAAGCGCAAGTATTTCTCGCATATCCATATTCATGATATCGCTGCCGGTCGCTGCCGGCAGTACACCTTTGGAAAGATAAACGATAAGGGCCTGTCCTGGTCGCCGGATAGCTCGCACCTGGCATTCGTATCCACCCGGGATAAAAAGACCGGAATCTACCTTATTCCATCGCACGGCGGTAGTGAGCAGAAATTGTTTGAGGCCGATGGATCCTTCGCCGGTCTGAACTGGACGCCCGACGGCAAAGCACTGGTGTATGCTTTTCGCTACAATGATTCGCATACCATTGAAGATGCTGAAAAGAAAAAAGAGGCACCGTTGTTTCGCCATATTACCCGGGTGTTCTACAAGCTCGATGGCGAGGGGTTTTTGCCGCAGGACCGGTATCATATTTACCGCTTTGATCTCAAGAACGACACGCCGGTGGCGCTGACGACGGGTCAATACGATGAGGTGATGCCGTCGGTCTCGCCGGACGGCAAACAGGTCGTGTTTGTCTCGAACCGTTCGAAAGATCCGGATACGATGCAATTGTATGAGGATTTGTTTGTTGTTCCAACCGGCGGCGGCAAAGAGAAAAAGGTCCCGACTCCGGCCGGCCCGAAAGCCAATCCGGTGTTCTCGCCGGATAGTAAAAAGCTGGCGTATGTCGCGCATACCAATCCGGAAGATGCCTGGGGTGTGACTAATTTGCACATCTGGACCGTCGGAGTTTCCGGAAAGCCGAAAGCCCGGGACCTGATTCCGAAATTCGATCGGGCCGCCTCGGACGAGACCATCAGCGATATCGGTGAAAGTTTTGCCGCGGCCAGGCCGTATTGGTCACCCGATGGCAAGCGGGTATATTTTTCGGCTTCGGACCTGGGGAACACGCATTTGTTTTATGCACCGGCGCGGGGCGGATTGCCGACTCGGATCACACGGAAGCCATGTCATGTCAAAGCGTATTCGCTCAACGGCAAGTGTCGGAAGATCGCGGCGGTGATTGCCGATTTGAAGCAGCCCTCGGAGCTGCATATTTTGGCGACGGCATACGATGCCGACAAGAAAAGCAAACCGGTGACCGGGTTTAATACGAAGCTGTTTTCCGAGTTGACTGCACCGGTTACCAAAGACGTGTGGATCAAGAGTCCCGATGGTACCGAGATCCAGGGCTGGCTGGTGACCCCGCCGGATTTCAAGAAAAGTAAAAAGTATCCGGCGATATTGGAAATTCACGGTGGTCCGGTGGCCCAGTACGGCTTCTCCTATTTCCATGAGATGCAGTATTTGGCCTCCCGGGGATATGTGGTCTTGTACACTAATCCGCGCGGCGGCGCCGGGCGCGGGGAGACCTGGGTGGAGACGATTGTCGGTGACTGGGGCAGTCTGGATTATATTGATTGCATGGCGGCGGCGGATTATCTGGAATCGCTGCCATATGTCGATAAGAACCGCATGGGTGTGACCGGGGGATCGTATGGTGGTTACATGACGAACTGGATTATAGGTCACACTAATCGATTCAAAGCGGCGGTAACGCAGCGTTCGGTGGTGAATCTCCGGAGTATGTTCGGATCATCGGATATCGGTCCGGAATTGCGGCGTGAGTTCGATGGCACACCCTGGGATAATTTTCCGAATTACGAACGGTGTTCGCCGTTGACCTATGTCCGACAGATCAAGACGCCATTGTTGATTATTCATTCCGAGCAGGATTTGCGGTGTCCGATGGAACAGGCCGAGCAGTTGTTTATCACGATGAAGCTGATGAAAAAGCGGGTGGAGATGGTTCGTTTTCCCGAGGAGCCGCACGGGTTATCGCGCCATGGTCGTCCGGATCGACGAGTGGCGCGTCTGGAGTGGATTGCGAAGTGGTTCAATCGTTACTTGAAGTAGTTCTTTAGAACCCATTCCGGGTCAAAAGTCGCTCGGCCTCGGCCCGATCGCGGACCATGCGGCTGATATCCCCGGTGCCGCCGATATTGAACATTTTTTTCAACTGGCTCCGGGTGATGGGGTTGTCAATGATATTGATCGACAACACCATGCCATTGTCTTTGCACCACTTGAGATGCTCGCCAATAATGCGGATCATCTCGGGATGTGATGCTTTCCACGTGGTGAGATTAATGATCTTGGCCCATTCCTTTCCCACCAGCGGCTGGGCAGCTTCCTTAAAATCTTTATGATACCGGCGGGCTGTATCGATATTCCAGGTGCCGTAGATTTTTTCGACCATAACCCGCCGATCGGCATCGATATCTATTGTGTAATGCATGTTTAGCTGCATAACAGCACTCCGTTGCATGTAAACTTTTTCAGGTATTAGACCGACCGCAGAACCGTTCCCCGATGCGGTACAGACGGATGGATCCAAGATTGAATTCTTCCGGAGCATGCCCCGCCATTGTGCGGGTGGTAAAGTATTTCCCGGACATCTTCTTACAGTATATTACGTTCTCAGTCCCGATTTGGCAACTCTTTTCATTCGCGATGTGGTGAGAGGCAAAAAAACGGCGGAGAATCGAGAACGATTCTCCGCCGAGTAGCCATATCGGTGGTCACAGGGGACCGGGGTGACTCAAGTCACCCATATATCTAAAGGCGATTTACGGACCGCACACCGGTGCCGGGCCGCCCTTAAACACGAAGTTAATGATGTACACGCCGTCACCGACGTTGATGCCGCCATCAGCATTGGCGTCGCCTTCCTGCGGACAGACCGGAGCCGGACCGCCCTTGAAGACGAAGTTAATGATGTACACACCGTCACCAACATTGACGCCGCCGTCGTTGTTGGCGTCACCCGGCGTATCACAGCAGCCGCCGCCGCAGTTGTCGTTGATAGCGCAATCAAAGAATGCCCACGCGGCATCATACATATCCTGCGCCACGAGAGCATCCTTCGTGGTGAACAGGGTTTTGTACACACGGACGGTGTCATTCACGCCGATGTCATAGACACCGAACGTCACCAGCATGGAGATATCGGTGTAGAGCGATTCCGGAGCGGTTGAGCTCCAGGTCGCAAAGCCCTCGTCGGTCACCATCTTGGCGTACATAGGTCCGGCAGCAAGCGGAGCTTCGCCGCCGAACGGTCCAGTGGTGTAAACCCAGGTCGGATTGTCGACGGTTTGCGCGCTCTTCGGCATGGTCACATCAACGGTATCCATGATGATCATACCGCCGGTCCGATCGTCGGATTCCTGCGGACAGAACGCTTCGGTCGAATCATCCTGATTGTACTCACCGCCGAACTGCCAGATCATCTTCCTGGCCAAATCGAAGTTTGCGCCATTGTTTGAACCGGAATCAGACGGGACGTCCCAGTCGATGAATTCACCAAAAGCAACGCCGCTGATCGTCGAGCCGCTCAGGTTGTAAACTTCCTGACAGACAAGAACGAAATCGCAGTCTTCTTCGGCTGTCGGCACATAATATGTGACAGTCAAGCCCAGCGAGGTGTCGGCTGTGGCCAACTGCGAAGAAACCTTCGAGTAAGCCGAATTGCTGTTGTCAATGGTAAACGGTGTCAGCGGACGCAGACCGGTTGCATCGAAGAACGTCGTTGAGTAGTTAGTGAATTTCAACGTATCGCCGCTATCAACCCAGCCGAGATACGGGCCGCCATCATAAAGATAAATGGCCGAAGTAGTCTGCGGGTTGAACGTGTCGCAGTCGATGTTGTAATCCATCGCCTGACCGCTGGCATTGTTCGACAACTGACCGTTGTTATAGACCCGGAGGTCTTTACAGGTCGTTGACAGGATGGTATTCTCGCTGAACTGGAAATCATCAGCCACCAACAGACAGACCGGGATAATCCGCGGGCTGCCCACGGCGTCGTGATCTACCTGGATTTCCCCGAACGCGGTACCCGGAGTCGGGGCGACGCCCGGATCGGTGAGAGTGAATTCCACAACTACCTGACCGCCACCGGAATTGATCACACCAACGGCTGTGCCGGAAGTGAGCGAAATCCAGTTGGAATACGGCGCAGTGTAGTTATAGGAAATCGAGTAGTTGTTGTCCTGCAGACCCTGGTTGGTCATCGTCAGGGTGCGGGTATCGCTACCTGACGGTACCACCCAGAGGACTTCGTCGGAATAGCATTCGCCATAGCCGGTACCGGCGTCATCGGAATACAGCGGCTCGACAACGACATCACGACACGGCGTGGAAAGCCACATCACCGGGCTGGTTGTCCAGGTGCCTTCTTCCTGAGCGATACCACCGGCATGACGGTCGTTGATGTAGAGAATGTCGAGATACTGCTGACCATCAACGAGACCTTCATCGGGGCAGTTACCCGACTGTGTCCGACCGTAGCGAGCCATGGAGGCCCAAAAATCGGATTCGCAGTCACCAGCGGCACAACCCGGAGTTTCCGAGTTGGTCAGATTCTGACCACGGTCCCAGTTCTGGCCGCCGTCCGGCGAGGCCGAGATATACAGTTCGGCGTTCATGTAGTTCTCATCACTCTTGTCGAAGCACGGCTGTTCAGCATTACCCATCTGTGAATAGAGGACATACAATTTGTCGTCGCATTCAGAGATCGAAATCTTCGCCAAATCAGAGTTCCAGGCGTAAGTGAAGCAGGAGCCGCCGGTATCCCAGTCGGCCTTGGCGACCTGACGCAATTGCGGAACATTTTCTGACCAGTGATAGATGATGGAGTTACGACGGAACAACAGCGTATCGGTGTCCGTCACATTCCACTCACGGCAGGCCAAGACGATATGGAGATTGTCGTCGGTGTCGACGAGCGCAGCCAGGTCAGTGTAGAAGTTATAGCTGCTATTGAGCGGGAACTGGGTGACGTTGCCGCCGGTAACAGATCCCAGATCAACTTCATGAGCGATCGAGCCGTTGGCCTGACCGGTGACCCAGGCAGCGCCCTGATCAGTAGCCGAGGCATACCAGACGTCGTTCTGGAACTGGCTGTCGAATTCACCCGGGGTGTCCCGGATTTCATCGGTCGGCGGACCCCAGACGACGCAAACCTTGTCGGAGACGCTCGAGGACGCCACAACCGGGTTAATGGTCATAACGGTATCGATAACACGCTGGGCCGACCAGGTACCGGCACCGGTGCCGTAAGCACCGACACGACGATAATAGCTGATCGTCTGCGGATCGCCGGCAGCACCGCCGGTTTCGCAGCAGACAAAATGCAGCACATTCTGGGTTCCGATCTGCCAGTCAACAACCGGCCAGATGTTTTCGTTACCCGGTCCGGTACCACTAGTCTGGTAGTAACCGTAGATATCGGACGGGGCGTCGGAACTGAACAGACCGACCGGGGCGCCGGCACAGAAGTCCCAGAACGCGCGCGGTTCCAGCGGGTCACCTTCGTGAGCCACGGGAATCGCACATCCGCCAACATCGGCATCGATGTTTACATATCCGGAATAATCAACCGAGGCGCGCTTGCCGCCCGGGTCGAACGAGAAGGAACATCCGGTCAGGTCATACGACTGCACCTGCGTACCGCGATCACCCGGGATAATGAAATCCGGCTGATCCATCCAATCAAAATGGATGAAGCTGGTACCGCGATGTTCGATCTGATGTCCCATCGTGCCGTTGTGCTGGTAATCGTACGCGGTCGTACCGATTTCATTACCAACGGCATTGGTTGAGACAATACCAAGAGCGGCCGAGGTTCCACCCTTGGTCGCGAACTGACCAGTTTCCGTACCGGCAAAGCCGTAGACCGGAGCATGCTTGACAGGAATAGCTGTGCGTTCCTGCAAGCGTTTCCAGGCCTGATCGGCACCGAAGACAGATGTAGCCAGCAGCGCGGTTACTAAAAAGGAGAGGAGGAACAACACAATAAGTTTCCGAGCCATTTGGTTCTCCTTTCGCGCGAATTAACGCATGCGAGACTGAAGACTTAAAAAAATAGAGTTGTTGGTTGTTGTTGAAAAAAACACCCGGAAGATTGTGTGAAACCGGCTACATCCCCTACGCCGCTCGGAATATAAAAAAAATATTAAAATATGCAACTATTATCTCTCGTTGATAAAAAAATATTCGCATCTGATAGTTATGTGCGACTTCATGTTACCGCACATTGTAATTTTTTTTGGTTTTGCAAAGACCTTGATCTGCAAAGATATTATACCGATCGCAGGCGATGGGTATATATTTACCAATGCTGACTGACAGGTGTTTCTATAATGAAACAAATACGTAAGGGCTTACGTAAATATGGCAAGATGGAGTCGGGTATGGATTTAATGGAACAACTCGGACCGCTGGCGTTTGCCAGTCGCATGCGGCGTTTGAGCGAAATGCTGCATCGTGATGTCTCCAGGTTTTATCAGGATCTTGAGATGAATTTTGAGGCGCGATGGTTTCCGCTCTTGTATTTGCTGGGAAATTCCGATGATTTGCCGGTCACTGTAGTGGCCGAACACTTACGGATGACACATCCGGCAATCAACCAGATTGCCGCGGCCATGGCCAACGCCGGGCTGCTTGAATCGCAGCGCGACCGGACCGATGAACGGCGCCGTCTTCTGGCACTGTCTTCCGAGGGCAGGCGGTTGTTCAATGAGCTTTTGCCGGTCTGGAAGGATATTGAGGCGGAGACCGCGTCATTGCTCGAACAGTGCGCACTTCACCTGATGGATGAATTGGGCCGGATCGAGAAATCGCTGGATGCGCTATCGATGTATGAGCGCCTGCATAATCGCCGCCGGGGAAGGCTGCGGAAGATCATTGATATCGTGCCCTATCGGCGGCAATACAAAGCGGCTTTTCGGGAGTTGAATTATCAATGGCTTCAGCGGTATTTCACAGTCGAGCCAGCGGATGAGCAGATGTTATCGCATCCGGAGCGGGAAGTTCTCAAACGTGGTGGCGAGATATTTTTCGCCCTGGTTGATGGCCGCGTGGTGGGCACGACCGCCGTGGTGCGACTTGATTCTGATACGGTTGAATTGACCAAGATGGCGGTTGCCGATGAATTTCGCCGTAATCAGGCGGGGCGGTCCTTGCTGGAGGCGGCTCTTGGCTGGGCTAAACGGCAGGGCGCGCGGCGCATGGTACTCTTGACCAGTCCAAAACTCGAGGCCGCTGTGGCGCTCTATGAATCGGCCGGATTTACCAAGTTAAAAAAGAACGACTCCAATCTCCACGGTTATGAGCGTTATTCGATACAATTCGAATTGATGCTTGAGTAAGCAGTTTTACACAGAAGGAAACATATCATGTTGGTCAGCCGTAGTGGATTTTCGCAGTTGCATTGGTCGGGTAGGTTGATGATACGGATGCTACCGGTTACCGGTTGTTTTGTATTTATCTTCGCCGGCATGACAATGGCGCAGGCGATGCCGCCGGGAATGCAGAATCGTGATATCTCAGATTCGGAGCGGAGGCAGATTATCGATTCGCTGGCAGTGTATCTTGACCGCATCTACGTGTTTCCCGATGTTACCGAAGCCCTGACCAAACTCATGAATAAAAACGAAAAGGCGGGCGGCTCTGATACGTTGACCAGTCTGGCGTCATTTACGACACACCTGACCCGAGACTGGCAGGAGGTGTCAGGGGACCGGCATCTGGGTGTCAGGCCGTTGTTTGACTATGAAATGCAGGGGCCGGATACGGCCGGTACCGAAGACCGGACCGCCCGCATGGCAGAAGAGTTGTGATGTGGTGGCCGCCTTGGATCGGGCTCATCAGGAAGCTCTGGCCGGAATGATCGAAAGGGAAGACAATCCCCGGCGGTTGTTTACGCTGAAATGGCATCATCACCTGCTGAGGGCGAAAAACGAGCCGCCGGAAATCCCGGAAGCAAACCTGATTACATTTAAAGACGGTCACCTGGATTATCAGCGTGAGGGGCAACCCCACTATCTGATGTTGCCATTGTCCGAGGATACATTCTGGTTTGAAGAGATCGACTTTTTCCGTCTGTGGTTTGAAACCGATGCTGATGACCGTGTAATCGGGGTGATCGGATTGTACGAGGATGGCCGAACCGACGAAAATCCCCGCAATAGATAAACCCAGTCATATCTCTCGCGCATCATGAGACGCCGGAGGTTTCATTTGAAGCGCTCCGCCGTTTTTATTATACTAATCAGCCGATACTGATATACACAGCCGGAAAAGACAGACCATATGCGCGAGTTTCCATATTCATACGCAGCCAAAAAGAAGATCCCGGTCTATCCCGACGGGAATATTTCCGGGCGCGGCGATATTCTCGAAATCGGCCCGGGCCGTGGTGATTTTATGCTCAACATGGCGAAGCGGTGTCCGGAGAAAACCATCGTCGGAATTGAACTGGGTCAGAAGCGATATAATAAGTTGATTCCGCGTATTGAAAAGCATGGTTTGACCAATATTATTCTTTTGGGCGGAGATGCCCGCATTGCCCTGCCACGGTACTTTTCCGGACATCGTTTTGAGATGATCTACGTGTTGTTCCCCGATCCCTGGCCAAAACGGCGGCATATTCCGCAGCGGTTGATGTCAATCGATTTCATGACACTGCTGACGTCCCGGCTTATCGACAATGGTCACTTGTTTGTTGCGACCGATTTCTGGTCGTATGCCGATTGGGTGGTAGATAATGCCGAGGCGGTAGATGGTTTGAAAAATACCGGGCATCCGTTTTTTATCAGGCGCGATGAGATGCCGAATTACAGCCAGTCCTATTTTGAGCAGAAATGGCGCATTGAGGGACGGATGATTTATTATATGCGGTTTGAGAAGTCTATTTGACCGGTTCGATCACGAAGTTGACATCCTCGATAAATCCGCGACCGTCTTTGGGTGATACGGTAAAAGTAATCTTTTCGGGATTAGCGCGGTAGCCATAGGCCCGCAGTTGATCGGCATCGATAACAGCTTCGTAATTCCCCGGCAGAAGCCCCAGATAGTAGAATTCGCCATTGGAGAAGGTCGTCACCTCGGTACGGCCGCCCAAAGTGGTATTGGTGAAAAACACCCTGATCCCGCCGATGCCGGATTTGGCCGGGCCGATCAGGCGGGAGACAGTGCCGCTGATTTCGCCGACTGTGACGATGGGGACATCGATAGGTGTCACCATATTGGGGTTAAAAGTGACCTTATAGGTTACATGCATCGGTTTGAGCAGCGGATTGTCGAGACTG
Organism: uncultured Ignavibacteriales bacterium; assembly: GCA_964526635.1. GTDB lineage: Bacteria > Zixibacteria > MSB-5A5 > GN15 > JAAZOE01 > CAZGLR01. The sequence continues at coordinate 18,714 of CAZGLR010000045.1, forward strand.
TAGGGGTCAACTTCGACCACATAGGGTTCGTAAGGACGGAGCCGTTTGTAATAGGGAACACGGTTGGCGGAGGACCAACCGGTACCGGCGCCGGCGATTTTGGCGCGAAGACCATCGATCAGCTTTTCACCGTCGTCATAGCGGCCGTTGACGTTGTCGTCGATAAATGGTCTAAGTACGGCCGCGCCCTGACCGATGCCGCCGCGATGATCGAAAAAGAGCCCGCCGGATTCGGGAACATAGCGGACAGAGCCGTTTTGTGATTGCGACATGGAGATTTGATCACGGCTCGATGAAACTCGCGAATTGAAGCTGGCGAAATCGGTGAAGAGGTTAAGCGTGACCATAAGCAGGTTTGTTTTCGACTGCACATTGCGTTCCAGCGATAAAGAAATCTGGCCGGTGCGAAAGACGCGGCGGGTGAGATATAACCCGTAGCGCTGGAGACTGGCGCGACTGTGATCGTATTCGACCCGGATTTGCGGACGGATCCAGCGAATCATGTTGGTTCCGAAATACACCTGGCTGGTCAGCCCGATGTAATTGCGGACAGCTTCGGTGTATTGGGTGTATTTATACCGGGCGGTGTAGTTGGCGTAGAACCACGGCAATGTAGTATTGGCGCCAAAGTAACCATTGATTTGCGTCGAGGTCGGGAATTTATCCAGGGAGGCATTGAGGCGCAATCCGAGATATCGACGGCCGAGTCGGAGCGTAGTTGAAACAGATGTATTGAGTGAATACTCTTTTCCAAAGGGATTCCGCATACGATTGGCTTCATAAAGAGTCCCCGAACCGCTGAGACTCACCACGCGAGGCAGGCTGTAGCTGACTCCAGCCTGATAGGCATTGCCGGGTGAGGCAAATCCGCTGATAGTCAGCGAGGTCAACGGCTGATAGGCGATTTGTCCTGAAACGAGGGCGGAAAGTGAGGATGAGGTGTCATTGGACAGGCCGGCAGAAAAGAAATCATCGGTTTTCGCCTTGTTGGAGGTCATTGGCAAATCGGCGCTGAGACCGGCGGTGAGCCGGGGAGTAAGACCATAGAAGACTGCGGTCTGCGAAAACAGGGCTTTCTCGTATCGCGAATCGGACCATCCGACTGAGGCTGAATATTCGATTTCATCTTCCGGAATCAGGGTATAGGGGATCTTGACATCCTGTTCTTCGACGCGCAATTCGCCATTGGGACCATACAATTTGACCATGATGACCGAGGCGCCATAGAAAATATCGACATTGAAAAGGTAGGTACCATCGGGTCCGGTAGTCATGAAATCGGTGAGGCGGTTGTCGATATAAAGTTCGACTTCCCAGTTAGGACCTATGACATCGGTGATTTCGATGGTCTGGAATAGTTTTCGTCGTGCCTGCGGTTTATTGGTCAACAGGGCGCCGGTAACACGGCGGGAGAGCGGGCCGCCGACATAGACATCCCCAAGCTCCACCTGGGTCAGATAGGGGTTGTCGTTGATGTAGTAGTGCCATTTGTAATTGAACTGATCGCCGCTGATGCCGGTATTGGTATTTCCGGTCATTGACAACGACAAGTCGCCGCCGCCGACCATGCCGCCCAGACCGAGATTGAAGTAATGGGTTTTATTTCGTCCCAGCGGGTTAGTCGAGAACTGCCAGTCGCTCACGAGACCATCGAGGTATTCTCGTTCGAATGGCACTGTGCGGATCTCACGGTCTTTCTGGCGTTGCTGCAGAAGCTTTTCATGCTGTTTGCGTCGCTGCAGACGCTGCCAGGCGGGGAATTCCGTATCCAGAGGCAGCGTGACTTTCAACTGGGGAAAATCAAATTCCAGCGGCAGACCGAAATACGCCGGATACAAATCGATGCGAAGATAGAGGTCATAACCGGTATAATAGTAGCCGTTGCCGGGTATGGGTTGTTCGGCGTCGGCAGTGGTCAGGAGGTTATTGGCCAGATCGAGTCTATACGGCTGCTCAGGGGTAATGATAAAACCGGTTATGGTCCTGGTTTCGGTATTATGCTCGGCGGCGAGTTCGAGGAGGCGGAACAGTTCGAGAAAAGGAATATAAATAGACTGACCGTCATACTGCACGAACATATCAGTCGCCAGCAGCTTGGGGACTTCAAAGCTGATCACGATCTCTTCATAGGGCGACTTTTTCTGGGCCAGACCGGTTGCGGTCAGGCAGAAGAAAATCCCTGCAGCAAGCAGAAGAATGAAGCGATATGTATGCAGTTGTGTTGTCATTAAACCTGTATCCTATGGCAGCTCGATGGTTTGAGTAATGTTGTTGCCGAGGATCATATCGCTGCGCGGGATATCGGTGCGGCCCTCGGATGAGATCGAGATATCGAGGACGAACGGCCGCTTGAAATCATCGGCGGTAATCGGCATCGTAACGCCGCGTGTGAGATCGCGATAGACAGCCAGGTTGCTTTTGTGAGCGACAATTTCGCGGTTGTCGGCATCGAGCAGGCGGGCGTTGAGCACACCGAGGTAGGAGACATTGCCTTTGTTTTCGAGATCGAGGATGAAATGGACATTATCGTCGTTTTGAGCAGTATCGACGCCATTGAGTGCAACTGCCGAGGAGAGATCGCCGGTGCGGTATTTCAGGGCGATGACCGTTCGCATAATCATGTTCAGTCTGGTCGTGATATCTTCGGATTCAACCGGCAGGCTGGTCTGGCCTTCCTGTGATTTGATGATCACATGAGCCCAGTATTCGCCGTCGGGAAGATCCTCAGGCGGCTGTGCAACCAGGCGCACGACCTGGGAGCCGTTGGGGGGCAGAACCACGCGGCGGGGGAAAGCCCGCACCCAGCCAAGGGCGGAACGAGGATCATCACCGTCGTCATCAAAGATCGAGATACTGACGTTGCCGAGACTGTCGGACCAGGGGAGGCCGAAGCCGAAGGATACTTCGATTTCCTTGGGAGTATTGCCCGGGTTTTCGAGCGTCAGTCGACCGGTGCGGTTTTGATCGGACATGATTACGACCGTGGGAGCGACGAGGACGCCGGCGGCGAGGTGTGCGGTCAGGCACATGACACTCAAAAGCACAACAATCGGCCCTGCGAGTGCTGCGCGGCATCGACGATAAGTCTGGGTTTGCCGAGTCATTGTAAACATCCCATGTGTAGAGTTGTTAGCCGTAAAAACCGATTGCGAACAGCCGTCCCTGGCTGTTCATCAGTCGGTCATATAACTTGGCCCTTTCACATCCCGTGATCGGGTGTTTCCCTCAACTTAGGTTCCCTGATAGGCAACCGTCAAGACAATGTCACCGGTGTAGGCGCCGGCCGTCTGGTCCATCGTCGGTACGACCGTACCGCCAATGAAGAGAGCGCAGAGCCCGGCATCGCCCAGACAGGGATCAGCACCAGCTGCACCCATCGGGTTGTAGGGATCCTCGCCCTGCCAGCCGCCGACGAATGCCGCCGGGTCACCGGCACCGACCAGCGCGGTGTCGATATCGAGATCGGTGGTGGAAAACGTAATGACCATACGGTCATCCCCGGTTGCCGTCGTAAGGAACTCGGGCATCGCCAGGTACAGCAACAAGTCGGCATTGGCCTGACCGGTGATATCAAAGACGGCCGCTGCTGCGGCGTTTTTGCTCACCGTAACGGGAACGCCCTGAT